>DAIUFO010000461.1:0-2920 GCA_036844545.1 Chloroflexota bacterium | reverse complement strand
CGCGACGGAAGAATCAGCCGCCGAGGTCTCGACCAACAAGCGCTTCAAGAGACGAGTCCCGATCGATCCGCGGCTTCTGCTCGTGCTCGCGGGGTTCCTGGTCTTGAGCACCATGCTCAATGTGGCTAACCCAATCTGGGAGGCCATAGACGAGCCCGGCCATTTTCAGTTCGTCAAGTTCGTGGCCGAGCATCATAGGCTTCCGAAGGACGACAGCGAAGTCCCTCCGCTTCCGGTCGGCGGGGATGTGAACTGCAATGACGTTCGCTGTGTGGCCCGTGGCTCGATAGTCAATGAGCCGCACCTCTATTACCTCCTGGAGGCGCCGTTCGTCGCACCCATTGACCTGAACAGCAACGTTTCCTGGGTTGCGAATCCTTATTTCACGTGGTGGGCCCATCCCCTGCGGAATGGGGCTGCGCTGCACACGCTTTCGGAGGCCTGGCCTTATCGGGGCATGGTGCTGGGTGTCCACGTGATGCGCCTTGTATCAGCGCTGATGGTTGCGGGCGCAATCGCCGCCATGTACTACACAGCGCTTGCTATCCGCCGCGGCCGCACGACGGCTCTGCTGGTGGCAGCCACCGCGGCGGTCACTCCGGGCTTGCTTCTCACCAGCGCCAGCGTCAACAACGATAGCGCCGCCGTCTTGACGGGCTCATTAGCACTCATGGCAGCGGTGAAAGCCCTCACATCCGCGGCCAGACGTTGGGTTTGGTTCGGCTTCTTTTTCTTCATGCTCTTTCTGGGCGCCGAAGCAAAGACGACGACGTATTTTCTGTTGCCACTGTCGTTCCTGCTGATCATTCTCTTGTGGCGGCGCTCACGGGCACAGATGCTGCCGCTGGCCGTCCTCGGAGCGGTGGCTACGGTCGTCATCACCGCCCTGGCGCTGCGGACTACGAGATTCCCCATGGATCGGCTGGGCGACATTCCCAACGTCCTCCGCGCGGACTGGTATTGCAACTGCAGCACCCTATTTGCTCAGCACTACTGGGGTGCTCTTCCGGACCTATGGCAAACGTATTGGGCGTCCTATGGCTGGGAGACGTTCCACCCGCCGGACCCGTTTTATCTCCCGCTGCTGGCGGCGTCCTTGCTGGCGGGGATTGGGCTGGTCTATGCCTTCGGCCGCAAACTGCGGGATGGCGCCCTGAGGCGCTCGTTGGGGAGCAGCTCGGGCGCCAGCTTGATACTCCTTGCCTCGGGCTTCCTTATCCTGCTCGTTATGGTCGATTACCGGGTCCTGGCAACGCACAGCGATGGCGGAACAACGCATGCTCGGTTTCTCTTCCCCGCGATTTCGGCCAGCACGCTTCTCCTGGTCCTGGGTCTCAGCGCCCTGCCAAAGATGGTCCGTGGGTGGAGCTTTGGCCTCCTGTTCTGCGCATGTCTCTCGTTGATCGGCTATTCCTTGTACGTCCTGCCCCGCTCGTTTGGGCCGACGCTTCCGGTGTATGGGGATGCAACCCGTGCCGGTGTGCAGCATCTAAGTAATGCCACCTTTGACAACAGCATGCGGCTCGTAGGCTGGAGCTCGCTTGACGGGCAAGAGGTGCGCCCAGGGCAGCTGATACACCTTCGCTTATTCTGGGCTGCCGGCAAACCCATAAGCTTCGACTACTCGGCATTTGTACGGCTGAACGATGGTCGCGGATCGATTGTCCACGACGTCGATCACGGGCCTGGCGCGGCAATCAACTTGCTGCCGCACCTTTGGCAGCCAGGCGAAGTTATCCCCGACGATTGGACTATCCATGTTCCTGCCACCGTCCCTTCTGGAGAGTACGCGGTGGAGGCGGGCGTCTATGACTATCGCGATTTGAAGCCGATCATGACCGACCAGCACGACTCGGTAACTCTCGGGACCCTCAAGGTCGCAGCCGATTCCGGGGCGTCACACGGCTAGGGGCTGATGCTGATGCTAGGCTGTTGGCGTGCGAGTGCTGGTGACCGGTGGAGCGGGCTTCATCGGTTCGCACCTGTGCGATCGGCTGATTGGCGGTGGCCATCAAGTCGTCGCGCTCGATAACTTCTCAACCGGCTGTCGCGCCAACATAGCGCACCTGCTCGATTCGCCCGCGTTTAGGATGATCGAGGCGGACGTGAGGGATCCCATCAGCTGTTGGGAAGATTCAGGTCCCGACCTTGTCTTTCATCTCGCTGCCGCGGTCGGCGTGCGGACCATCCTCGAGCATCCGTTCGAATCATTGGAGGTCAACCTCAAAGGCACGGAGCAGGTGCTCGCGGCAGCGACTCGTTGGCGCAGCCGCCTTATCGTTTCGTCCACCTCCGAGGTGTACGGGAAGAATGACGCCGGTCCACTGTCGGAACAAGCGGATCGCATTCTCGGCGCCGGCGAGCTCGCCCGCTGGTGGTACGCGGTGGCCAAAATGGCAGATGAGGCGCTCGCGCTGGCGAGCTGTCGCGAAGGCAAGCTGCAGGCGATGGTGGTGCGACTCTTCAATACCGTGGGCCCGCGCCAATCACCAGCCTACGGCATGGTGTTGCCCACGCTGGTGCGACAGGCGGTGCATGGCGAGCGGCTCACGGTATTCGGTGATGGCGAGCAGATGCGCTGCTTCACGCACGTCGATGACGTCGTTCGGGCGTTGCTGGCATTGGCCGAAACGCCGGCCGCCTACGGCCAGGTTTTCAACATCGGCCAGTCCGCGGAGATCTCGATTAACGACCTCGCCAAGCGCATCCTGAAGCTGACGGGTAGCCGTTCCCAGATCATGCACATCTCGTACGAGGAAGCCTACGGCGATTCCTTCGAGGATATGCGCCGGCGGGTGCCCGACTGCTCGCTGTTGCGAAAGACGATTGGGTTTGCACCCACAAACCGGCTGGATGAGGCAATTTTGGCCACAGCCAATCAATATCGCCGGGGACTGGAACCATGCGCGCCTGTGTAACC
>DAIUFO010000460.1:0-2927 GCA_036844545.1 Chloroflexota bacterium | reverse complement strand
CGATCGACCAGGTGCGCGGCAAGACAGTGGCTGTCATCACTAAACCGTCGGTCAACGGCGTGTGCACCGTGGCCGACCTGCGCAAACACGGACTCGAGGCCGGCAAGGATTACAAGCTCATCGAAGCAGGCTCCGCCGGGAACCCGTATGCGAACGTCGTGGCGGTCCTGCAGGGGCACAACGCCGATGCCGCGGCCCTTCAGCCTGACTTCGCGCGCAAGATGGAAACCGGCGGCCAATTCCACGTCCTGTATGACCTGGCTACCGAGCCCGGCCTGCTCACCGCCGCCTCCTCGCTGACGTTCTCGCAGGCGTTCATTCAGCAACATCCGGCTGAGGTGCAGAAAACAGTGGACAGCCTGCTGCAGGGCGAAAGTCTCTTCAAGCAGCAGCGCAACCAGGCGGATTCCATTCTCCAGAACACCTTCAAGCTCACCGACAAGACCGACCTGGACAACTCCTACACCCGCTTGGTCCAGCTGTTCGCCAGGGACGTTGCCCCGCGCAAGGAACTGTTCCCGGACCTTATTGAGAGCCTCGGCCAAATTCAGGACTCGGTGAAGACCATGGACCTCCAATCCCTCCTGGAGCCCCGATTTGCCCAGGACGCGATGAACCGTGGTTTGACCAACTTTTGAGCGCCCGCGGGCCCGTCAGCTTACGGCGATGCCGGCGAGCTCTTTAGCCAATTGGATGTAGGGCGAGGTGTCGTAGTTGTTCAACAGCCGCTGGCGGCTGACCGGTAAGGTGTTGGCGTTGTACATCTCGAACAGAAGCTGCCGCGAACCAAAACCATCGGCCAGGTAATCCCAGGCCAGCCTCAGCAGGCGGTAGCGCTCCAGCGCCCGCTCGTCCTGGCCGGCTACGTACCGAGCCACAAACGCTCCGATCCGCGGGTTGTCCAGATCGGCCTGCCGCGGCGCCATGAGCAGGCCCGAGCCGCACGCCTCGCGCACCAGCTGCAGCAACTTTGGATGCTGCTCCATAGCGATCACTCGGCCGGCTTGAATCAGCGCCGGATTGGGCAGCAGCAGACCGGAGGGTGATGGCACAGCCTGCGCTTCGGCCTTGTCCAGCAGCGCACGCAACGCCTCGACGTGCGCGATGAGCTTGGACAGAACGATCTGGGAGTGCTCGGTTTTGCTCGTGCCGAGGTAGTCGGTAACCGCCGCGCAGATGCCCAGCAGGACCTCGGCTTTGACAGCCACGCGGGTGAGCACATGGTACGAAGCCCAGGCCAGCACACGCGCGAACACCTGGTTGTTCATGTCTGCGCGCCGCAGGTAAAAGACCCGCTCCCGCGGGACGAAGACGTCGTCGAACACCACCCACGCATCCATCTCGTCGTAGCGCGCGCTCAGCGGGTGGTCTTGGGGAGCCTGGCTCGCCAAGGGCTCCCGGCACACCAGGTGCACTCCTGAGGCGTTGATCGGCACGCCGAAATACACGATCTCCTCCGGCTTGAGCTCCGGCGCGGGCGCCGTCAGGCCCAGGAACTCGTTGGCGTAGGGCGCCAGCGTGGCTACGGATTTCACCCCTCGAATAGTGATGCCGTCGGCGCCCTGGTCGACCACCTTGAGCCGCTCGAAGGCGTCCAGCGGCAAGCCCCGCGCGCGGGGCGGATCTCCGAACCCGTGGGTCAGAGCCAGGTCGTTCTCGCGGCAATAGGAGAAGTAGGCCTCGACGTTCGCACAGAAGGCCTGGTCCTCTTCGCCCAGCAGCTGGCGCGTGTCGTACAGCCCCACCATAATGAGCGCCATGTATTCAGGCAAGCGGCCCATGACGGCGCCGCCGCGGCGCATCAGGAGCTCGATCATCCGCCGGCGCCGCCCCAAGTCGTCGGTAGACCTGGGCAGCAGGTAGCCCAGGCTGACCCGGTCGCCTGACTCGGGCGACTCCATAGTGAGCACGTCCCGCCAGGCCGGATCGTGCTGCAGATCGTAAATGGAGGCGACTGTCTGGGCGCAGCCGGCCAGCGCCGGGTGCGTGGTGACGTCGACAAGCTCTCCCGCCAGCCACACCTGGCGCCCGTCTTTTAGGCTTTCGAGATACTCGTCACCGCGCCGCGTCATGTGACCTTACCGGGCGGCCGCGGCAGACGCAGCTGCGCGGCGCTTGCCAAGCCCGGCCCACGCCTTGCCGTGCTTCCACCTGCTTGGTTGCTACGCCGCCGCGGCCTGCAGGGGCTGGTAATGCCCGCCCTTCGAGATTGGCTGCAAGCCGCTGGCGATCAGTGTCCAGTTCTCGGCGCCATCTTTGCTGCAGAAGACCTCGCCATCCGTGTTCCCGGCGAACAGACTGAAGCCGCCTGGATACGAGGCCACGCTCATGGCTTCGATGTTGGCCCGCATGTTCTCGGGTAGGCCGCGACTGGCCGGCTCCCAGGTGCGGCCTGCATCGCGGCTGCGCATGATGGTCGCATCGGCATGATGCGACGACCGCCAGCTGCCAGGGTTTTTCGATGAGCCGGACATGAAGATCATGCTGTCGTCCAGGGGCGAGAAGATGATCTGGTCGGGATAGCCGATACGGGCGTCGCGGCCTGACAGACGCTCCCAGGTCTGGCCGCCGTCGGGGCTGTGGTACAGGCCCACGCCACCGGTCATGAATAGCTCGTCCGGGTGGTTGGGCCGCAGCCGGAGCTGATGAACGTCGCGGTAGGCTTCGTCGTCGGGCTTGGAGTAGTCGGCAAACTCACGGAAGGTTGCGCCACCATCGGTCGTCTTCAGCAGTGCGCCCTGCTCGATGCCGACATAGAAGGTGTCTGAATCGCGCGGGTCGAAGTCATAGGTCTTGACATGGGCCGAGTGCGGCGGGCCAGGGAAGGTCCATTTGTCGGTATCCGGCACCTGGCGCAGCGCCGCCAGTTCCTGCCAGCTCTGGCCATAGTCATGGCTCTTGAACAGCGCGGCCGGCTCCGTGCCGGC
>DAIUFO010000459.1:0-2928 GCA_036844545.1 Chloroflexota bacterium | reverse complement strand
ATTTCCCGGCCGAGCGCCACTACCGCGACGCCAAGATCCTCGAAATCTACGAAGGTACGAGCCAGATCCAACGCGTGGTCATCGCCGAGCACTTGCTGGCCGGGTCCTACGCGGACGGCGGATCCTACGCGGCCGGCGGATCCTACGCGGCCGGCGGGTCGGCGCGCGGCTAGCAAGCGGTGTTTCCCGTATACTTGCGATGGCACGCAGCTTGCTGCATGCGTCTGAACTCATGAGCAAAATCTTGATTGTCGACGACGACCCCGAGATCGTCCGGTTAATCTCGGAACTCCTCAAGGACGAGGGCTACGACATTGAGGCGGTGACGCAGAGCCTGCGCGTGTACGACCGCGCCAAGGAAAGCAAGCCGGACCTGATCCTGCTCGACATCATGATGCCGTACCTGGATGGCTGGGACGAGCTGAAGCTGTTCAACCTCGACGAAGAGCTGCGCGCTATCCCGGTCATCATCATCACGGCCGACCGCAATGCCTTCAAGGGCGTCGACAATCCCGCCCAGTACGGCGTGGTGGACCACCTGTTCAAGCCCTTCGAGCTGAACGAGCTGCTGGCCAAAATCCAGCAGGCGCTGGTGGGCGGCGGCCAAGGCGCCGCCTAACTACTTACTCCTGAGCAGTTCCGCTAAGCCTTCCCGCAGCCCAATCTCCGCCAGAAACCCCAGCTCTTCCTTCGTATTCCGTGTGTCTGCATAGGAGTGCAGCACCTCGCCCCGCCTTGAGGGCGCGAGAATGGGTGACTCCGTCGAGTGGCATAGCTGGGCCATGACGTCGAATAGCTGACGGATGCTCGTGGGCCGGCCTGACGCGACGTTGAATACCCCGGCCGTGCCTGCATAGGAGGCCGCGAGAAGATTCGATTGCACGACGTCTGCCACATGGACAAAGTCTCGCGTTTGGCTGCCGTCGCCGTAGATGGTGGGGCGGCGTCCGGTGGCCAAGGCGTTTGCGAAGTTCGGAATGACCGCTGCGTAGGCGGAGTTTGTGGGCTGGCGCGGACCATACACGTTGAAGTAGCGCAACGCTATCGCGCTGATGTCGTGCAGCCTATGGTAGACCTCGAGATAGTGCTCGCTGGCCAGCTTGTCCGCGGCGTACGGCGACGCGGGACGTGGCGTCATGCCGGCGCGCCACGGCAGCTCAGGCTGATCGCCATACACGGCGCAGCTCGACGAGAAAACGATCCGGCCTACTCCAGCTTGCCTCATAGCCTCGAGGAGCACGAGAGTGGCCGTGCCGCAATGCGCGTGGCTCGTGAGTGGATCGGCGACCGAACTTACGACCGACGGCAAGGCCGCCAGGTGAAACACACAATCAGATCCATCCAAGAGATCCGCCAAATCCGCTGATGGCGTGGATAGGTCGATCTCGACGAAGCGGACAGCGTCAGTCACGCCTGCCAGGTTGTCCAACGAGCCGGTCAACAGCGAATCAAGGACCGTGACGTGGTGCCCATCACGCACCAACCGCTCGACGAGATGTGACCCGATGAAGCCAGCCCCGCCTGTGACGCAGGCCCTCACCTGGACGCGGTAACGACCTCGAGCCAGTTTTTCTTGCCCAAGGTGCGGCCCTTCACCGCGCTGACTCGCAGCCCGCCCAGCTCCGATTCAGTGGTGATGTGGCGCTGGGCCAGCAAGCCGACCGGCTCAGACGATACGGCAATGGCCAGGCTGGTGGCGATGCCTAAGGCGATTTTCTGGCGCGGCGACCGCATGAACTCGCTGAGCCACAGGCCGAGGGTGCCCAAAAGGACCCCCACCGCCACCGTTGTGCCGCAGCGCTGGGTGATGGCCAGATGGCTCTCCCCACCGCGCAGCCGGCGCATGGCTTCGTCGACGGCCAGCCGTACCTCGTCGGCTCGCGCGGTGCCGTAAAGCCTGAAACCACGTGAGGTGGAGCGGGCGATGATGCGCACTCGCGGGTCATGCTGCTGCAGGATGGTGATCGTCGCGTGCTCCAGCGCGTGATTCTGCCGAAGCCGCTTGCCCAGCGCCAAGCGCATGTCAGCCGGCGTTGGATCGCTGCGTGTGGCGCGTACCGCGCGAGTAGTAGATGTCCATCAGCTTCTCCGCCAGACGCTCCGGATCGTGCTTGAGCGCGTCCTTTCGACTAACAACGTCGGCCGAGACGAGATGTAACGAGGCATCGATCTGCAGCCGTTTGCGGCGTGGCGGGCTGGTGACGGCGAACTTGCTGGGCAGCTCCTCGTTGGGCTCGCTGTTGGCCAGCACATACTGGAACAGCCCGCGGCAACCATGCCGGTACAGCGCGCGGATGTGGTCGTCCACTTCGAAGCCGTCGGTCTCACCCCGCTGGGTGGCCACGTTGCAGACGTAGACCTTACTGGCATTGGAGGCGCGCACTGCCTGCTGGATACCCTCGATGAGCAAGTTGGGCAGGATGCTGGTGTACAGGCTGCCTGGGCCGATGATGATGAGATCGGCATCCAGGATCGCGGCGACCGCCTCGGGATAGGCCAAGATGTGCTCCGGCTGGAGGTAGACGCGATCGATCTCGCGCCCGCTGTCCGGGATGTTCGACTCGCCGTGGACCATGACCTCGTCGGCCATCACTGCTGACAGCGTGACGTCTTCGAGCGTCGAGGGCAGGATCTGGCCGCGCACCGCCAGGACGCGGCTGGACTCGCGCAAGGCGCGCTCGAAATTGCCGGTGATCTTGTACAGCGCCGCCATGAACAGGTTGCCGAAGCTGTGGCCCTCCAGATCTGAGGAGCCGGCGCCGAAGCGATATTGGAACAGCTCCTGTACCAGCGGCTCGGCGTCGGCCAGAGCCACGATGCAATTACGGATGTCGCCCGGCGCGGGGATGTGGAACGCCTGGCGCAGCCGTCCGGAGCTGCCGCCGTCGTCCGCGACGGTGACGATGGCCGTGAGGTTGGAGGTGTGCT
>DAIUFO010000458.1:766-2934 GCA_036844545.1 Chloroflexota bacterium | reverse complement strand
CACCTGCAGCAGAATGGGCAGCGGTGGCCCGGTTTGCGTCAAGTGCGACAGCCCGGTAGTCGCACCGGACAGCGTCATCCACGCTTGGACGGTTCGCGCCATCACGTGGCCGTCCGCGAGTTGCAGGTGGTTGGCCGCCCAGGCCGCGGTCGTGTACAGCGCAAACGAGGCTGCCATCACACCCGACGTGGCGCCGATCGGAGCGCGCCATGCCGCCCGCTCCCTGCCGATAGCCGCGAGGCCGCGGGTGTACAAGCCGTGCTTGGTCTTCTCCCAGTAGCTTGGGGCGTAGAACAGCTGGAGGAAGCCCTTCCAGGCGGCAACGCTCATCAATGCCCAATAGATGGGCGTCATTAGCGCGTACTTGACCATGTCGTAGTATCTCCGCCGCAAGCAGCCGGCGACGTTGAGGTAGGTGAAGACGAAGTTCCCGATGTACAGGTTGAAGGCTCCCAAATAGAACAGCACGGGCGGGAAGATGGTCTTGATCCAGCCCCATTCGAACAGGAACCAGCCAGCCGTGAGCACCCAGAACACGGGATTGACCAGGAACCCGAAGAACGTCCCGCCAACCACCATTTGGAAGGAGAAAAAGTCCTTGATGCCAAGCTGCCGTATGAGCTTGAGGGGATGGCGCATGTGCACCAGGTAGGTCTGGATGTAGCCCTTCACCCAACGCGAGCGCTGGCGAATCCAGTTGTAAATCTCGGAGTTGGCTTCCTCATAGGTAGTGGAATCGATGACAGCCGTCTTGAGCCCCGCTTTGAATAAGCGGATGCCGAGATCGGCGTCCTCCGTGACGTTGTAGGGATCCCAGGCGCCGAGCTCGCGGAGCCGTGGAGTTCGGAAGTGGTTGCTGGTGCCGCCCAGCGGAATCGGAGCCTTGCTGGCGTCCAGGCCCGGCAGGAAAAGGTCGAACCACATGCAGTATTCGGTCGTGAACCAGCGCGTGAGCAGGTTCTGGTCGCGGTTGAAGTAGTTCAGCTTGGCCTGGATGCAGGCCACCTTATCGCCCGCCTTGTTGAAGGCCACAATCGCCTTCTTCAATTGATCGCGTTCCGGCAAGTCCTCAGCGTCGAAGATCACCACGAACTCGCCGCGGGCGTAAATCAGGCCGTAGTTGCACGCCTTGGGCTTGCCTTTCGGCATACCTTGCGGCACAACCACGATGTTGAAATGAGAGGGCAGATTCGATTGCCGAGCGACCGCGATGGTTTCCTCGTCATCCTCCTCGAGCAGCAGCTTGACGTCGAGCTTGGGCTTGGGGTAGTCGAGCCGCTCGATCGCTTGGACCAGCCTAGGCAGGACCTCGGTCTCCTTGTAGAGCGGTACCAGGATGGTGTAAACCGGGAGGAAGCGATCGTCCAGGGCTTCGACTTCCTCGTCGCTGGTGCCGATTTCCAATGTGTGCGAGATAGCGGTGTAAGCGAGGTAGAACTTGTAGACCGAGAAGCTGAGGTAGAAGGCCGTCGTCAGGGCCATCAAGGCCGTGCCAGTTTGCACTGGGAACAGAGCTAGGCTCGCAGCCAGCAGCACCACGCCCAGGCACAGCGAGATTTTCTGGCCGCCGCTCAGCACCCAGCGCGCCGATTGATCCGGCGTACGCATCAGCAGCTCTGACGCCGAATGGTCGTGAAACTCGTCCCGGTACACCGCGTCGAGGCTTCGTCGAACGCTGGCACGGTAACGACGACCTGGCGTGCAGATTTCACGCCCAGCCCGCGCGCTGCGAGCTGCAGCTCGTCGGGTGAGAGCGGGTCCGTCACTGCCAAAACCAGGCTGCCCTCGGCGTCCTTGAACAGTGGCAGATAGTTGGCGCGGCCACCCGTGGGCGGTGGCATCAGCAGGGCCATTTCGGGATCGGGGACAGCGTCCGCCAGGTCGAAGAACGGCACGTCGGCCTGTTTGGCTACGAAGTACGCCAACTCCGTCGCGCTCAGCAGGCCGATGCTGACCAGCACCTCGCCCAGCCGGACGCCGGTGGCTTCCTGCGTCTTCAGAGCGCGCCGCATGTCGTCGTGCGTGATGAGCCCGGCCTGGACTAAGCGCTCGCCGAGGCTGGCCACGTTCCACGCCCGCCGCATGCCCATCTCCACCAGCCGGCGCTCGGCAACCTCGATCTCGATCTCGCCCAGGAGCGCACGGAGCTCCTGGACGGAGACTTCGTT
>DAIUFO010000458.1:0-756 GCA_036844545.1 Chloroflexota bacterium | reverse complement strand
CCGAACCGTGGCGTCTGGTGGCCACGACGCCCAGCCGCGTAGACACCGCGTGAGGCAGGAGGTGGGCCACGGCATAGTCGACTGGATCGCGCTGGATAATCTGCCGTCTCGGCTGCCCAAGCGCGTCGACGTAGTCACGTGGGGTGGGCACGAGCTCCAGCTGCGCTGTGCGAATCGACAGGAAGCCGGCTATGTGCCTGGCCAGGTCAGCCTCCGGAACGTACATGGCGACCGCTAGGTCGAACGGCTTACTCGCTTGTGCCACGACGCGCCAGGCATCGTCGAATTGGCTCTTGGTCAGCGCGCCTTTCTGGATCAGGTAGTCGCCGAACCGTACATAGGCGTCGGAGGGGGCGGACGGCGCATCCTTATACCAGCGCTCGAAGGTGGCGTCCAGGTCTTCGGTCACGGCCAGGACCGGCTCGACCACCAGGCCGGTCAAGGCATCGAGACCCGCGGGCAGCTCGTCCTTGCCGTTGAGCAGCGCCACAGAGCAGATCGCGCCTCGCTGGCGGAAAGCGAGCACCCGCTCCCCAGCCGCCCAGAAATCGGGGATCAGCTCGGCTACGCCGGGTTGGGGTGAATAGCGGTCGAGATGCACCCACGGGCAATTGGAGGCGACCGCCTGGGCTTCGACCACATCCTCGGCGGACACCGCTTCGAGGCGCAGGAACGCCTGGGCCAGGCTGATGCCCTCATCCGCGGCCAGCCGCGTTGCTTCCGTGAGGCCGCCGTGGGTGGTTCGCAGCAGGCTGG
>DAIUFO010000457.1:0-2943 GCA_036844545.1 Chloroflexota bacterium | reverse complement strand
CTCCAGGCGTCATGCCTGCTAGCCCGCACAGCCCGTGCCGCGGCTTAGAGCCGCAGCTCCATGTGGAGCACACCGGCCAGCGGATTGTCGTTGTAGGGTGCGATGTCCACGAAGCCGAGCGAGCGGTAGAGGGCCACCGCGGTGCCCGTGCGCTCCGGCAGCGTATCCAGCCGCATAACCCCGTACCCCCGCGCTCGCGCCTCCGCAACGATGCCTTCGGCGAGCTGCCGGCCAAGTCCGGTTCCACGCAACGTGGGCCGGACGTAGAGGTGCTTCATCTCACAGACACCACCTGCCTCGAGTGGCCGCAAAGCTACGCAGCCGGAGGCCTCCTCGCCTGCCCAGTCGAGCAGCAGCGCCCCCTCCGGCGGCGCGTACTTGCCGGGCAGTGTGGCCAGCTCCTCTTCGAAGCCTTGGAAGTCCAGGCTGACGCCCAAGCCAGCCTCGTACTCCCGGAACAGTTGGCGAACCAGGTCCATGTCCTCGGTCGGGCGGATCACACCAGCCGGCCCTTCCACCTGTGCTTGCGCCACAAGGCGCTGTCCAACGCAATGGCCAGGAACACCACGACGGCCAGCGGCTGGAAGACGGCGTAGCTGAGCGAGGTGCCGAACAGGAACTGCCACAAGCTCAGCTCGGCCACCGCGCTGACGTACGTCACCAGCGCAGCCAGCCCGAAGGCGCGGTCGCCTGCCGCCAAGCCGTAGATGGCGCACGGGATGGCCAATCCCGACAGGATCGTCGCCAGCACCGTCAGCAGTCCGCCGGCGCCACGCTGGCGGAGAAAGCCGTAGGCGTTCTTGCCGAAGCCGGCCCAGATCTCGCCAAGGCCGCGGTACATCCGCACGCTGGCCAGCCGCTCGCCTCTGGCCACCAGCAGCCGCATGCCCTTGGCCTTCAGCTGCGCCGCCAAGGCTACGTCGTCGATCGCGGCGTCCTTCACCGCCTCGTGCCCACCGGCGCGAAAGTAGGCTTCGCGCTCGATCAGGATGTACTGCCCGTTGGCCAGCGCCGCCGGGTCCTGCGCCTCATTGATGCGCCTGTAAGGCACGCTCACGAAGTACTGCTGGTAGGCGTAGGGCAGCAGCACGCGCTCCCAGAACGTGACGCAGCGCTGCTGCAGGAAGATCGAGACAGCCTGGACCTTGTGCTCGAGGGCAAAGCGCATCACGCGGTCCAGCGACTCCGGCTGGTGTACCGTGTCGGCGTCGGTGAACAGCAGCCACTCACCTACCGCCATCTGGGCGCCGCTCCAGCAGGCGAAGGGCTTGCCCTTCCAGCCCGCGGGTGGGCCGTCGATGTGGACGACCTTTGCGCCGTGCTCCTCGGCTGTGCGGGCGGTGCCGTCGGTGGAAGCGTCGTCGACGACGATCATGTCGGCCTCCGGGTAGTCCAGAGCCTTGAGGCTCACCAGCAGCGCCGGCAGGTTGTGGGCTTCATTGCGCGCAGGAACGATGATGCTGACTGGCGGCAGGCTTTCGCTTTCCTTGGGCCGCTCGACTAATTGAAGTTTGAGGTAATTTCTTAGTGAGCGGTTATTGAGCCAGACTCGCACTGCCACGAGGGCGAAGTAGGCTATGAGCCCTTGCCACACGCTCAGAAGGATACGTGCGCCCTGGCCAGTGCTTTCAACCCACCCGCCCGGGCGGGGCTACACCCCGAAGGCGGTCTTGGTCCACTCGTCCGGGTCGACGTACCGGTTGCCGATGCGCACCTCCCAGTGGAGGTGCGGGCCGTCGGCGAAGCCGGTGCCGCCGACGTAGCCGAGGAGGTCGCCTGTGTTCACCATCTGGCCCTCTTGGACCGCGATCTTGCTCTGGTGGTAGTAGCCGCTGAACACCCCCAGGCCGTGGTCGAGGATGACCGCGTTGCCGCGGACCGTCAGCGGTCGGGCGATGGCCACCCTGCCGGCCGCCGGAGCCAGGATGGGCGTGCCGGTCCAAGCGCCCAGGTCGCGGCCCTCGTGATAGGTGTTGGCCGGGCCGCCGTTGTAGGACCGGAACACGCCGAAGCCGTCGGTCAGAGGCGCCTGCACCGGGTACACGAACTTGCCGCTCCAGAGTTGCTTGGGCGTGTAGGTCAGGAAATAGGGCCGCAGGAAGGCGTTCTCGTCGGCAACGTTGTTGCCGGACGAGACCTGGTCCTGCTGCGCATTGGTGATGATCGACTCCACCGGCCATTGGACGGCTGTGACGTTGAAATTCCGCGTGACGCTGTCCGCGCCATGCGTTACCACGATGGTGTGGCTCGTGACTGCAGCCCGCGGATCGAAGCCCACATATGCCAGCCAGGCCGAGCCCTGAGCAAATATGCGCAGCGGGCTGCCGTCCATGGTGGCCGACACGCTGTCGCTCGGCTGAGCCACAACCCTCATCTGGAAGCTGTGACCCTGGGCCACGCTGGACGGCAGGCTGACCTGGAACGACCCGGCGCTGAGGGGCGTGCCAACCGTGGAGTACAGCCCAACGCTTTGGCCGGCCGCGACCGGAGCGGCGGGTTGGAAGGCCGAAATGGACTGCCAGCCGGCATCGGGATAGTTCTTGTCCCGCAGGTCGTCGCCGAGCAGGCGCAGCTGCACCGGCGCGCTGGGCGTCTCGGGGTGGTATTCCATGACCGCGCCCTGGAAGTACTGCCGGATGAACCCCGGCGTGGCCGCGGCGATGTGCAGCGTGCCAGCCGCGTTGGTGTCGACCCGCGCCTCGGACTTGGGGTAGCCGAACGACTGGATGCCGCCGAGCTTCTCGAAGAAGCCCTTGAAGCCAGTGTAAGCGCCATTGACGGCGGCGTCCGACACGCTGTGGCCCCACGGGCCAGACGGATCGCCGGTGTTGGGGTTCGACGTGCCGGGCTCGGTGCCTTGATCGTTGCCGGCGCCGGCGCGGGCGCCGCCAAAGTAATCCCAGGCCAGGCGCCGGTCGAACACGTAGGCGTTCAGGTCGGCTC
>DAIUFO010000456.1:0-2949 GCA_036844545.1 Chloroflexota bacterium | reverse complement strand
GGCCAGGATCTCGCGGCAGAGGCCAGGCCCAGGCCAGCGCCCGGAGGCTTCTCTGTCAACAGGTTGCCGGCCTGGTAGAAACGGTCGAATACGTGCGCCTGATCGGCGGGGCTGATGCCGATGCCGCTGTCTGTCACCGAGATGCGGACGCTGCCGCCGGCTGGCTCGGCCGCCAGCACTACCCTGCCGCGCTGTGTGAACTTGACAGCGTTGTGCACCAGGTTCAGCAGCACCTGCCGTAGTCCATCGGGATCGGCGCGGACGCTTGGCAGGCTGGCCGGCAGCTCCAGCTCCAGCACCAGGCCCTTCTCCTTGGCGAGTGGCCGCTGGCTGTCGTGCAGGAGGCTCATTTCGGTCCGCAGGTCGACTGCCCGCGGCCGCCACTCCAGGTTACCGGACTCCATCCGGTTGAGGTCCAGCAGGTCGCTGGCGAGGCGAGACAGGCGCTCGGTCTCGGAGTTGATGATGCGCGCGAACTCGGCCTGGCTCGCACTCAGCGTCGCATCGTCCGCCAGCAGCTCGGAGAAGGCGCGGATGGCCGTGAGCGGCGAGCGGAGCTCGTGCGAGGCATTGCTGACAAAACGAGTCTTCATCTCGTCCAGCTTCATGAGCTCTTGGTTTTTGTGCGCCAGCTCTTGCGTGCGCTCGGCCACCTTCTGCTCGAGCTCGTGCTCTGAGTCTTGCAGGGCAAGATTGGCGGTTCGAAGCTGGGCCAGCGCGTCCTGCAGGTTGCTGCTGTAGTGCCACACGAACTGGCAGCTGAAGCCGATGAACACTGGGATGCAAAACGCGTCCACCATCCAGACCCAGACCGGCACGGCCTTGCTGAGGCCTATGGTGTCGCCCGCCAGCGACATCAATCCTAGTGCCGTGCCGCCGCCGGTCGAGACCACCATCAGGCGCAGCAGCGTTTTCCGGCGCAGGTACGGCAGCGCGATCATTACCGGCCACAGCATGAGTAGGCCCAGGATGGGCAAAACCGCCCCGCCGCTCAGATACATGCCCGCCAGCGCCTGCACAATGACGCCGGCGGCGATGCCTACAGCCGAGGCCTCAACCCGGTTCCTTTTCATCTGCGCACGCGACCAATACAGTACGCCGATATTGCCCATGACCAGCAGCGAGATAACCAGCAGCGACCAGAACCGAAAGAAGTACGACAGCGTAAACATGGTGGCGGCGATAAGGAAGTTCACGGGGATGTTGAACTTGAAGAACTGGCCCAGCCGCTGCACGTCCGCCGTACTGGCTTCCTGGAAGTGCGCTGCTGCTGCCTCGCCCCGATGGTCCACTACGATCAAGCATGAAGCCGCGGAGCCCGCCGCGCAAGAGTGCTGCCCCCCGGAAGGCGCCAGGCTGCTCAGACGATCTCGACCTTGCCGCGTCTACTGCCTGGAGGCGGCCACGCGTGCACGTCCACACCAGGCCGAACGCGAGCAGCGTGACGGCCACAGTCAGCGTCTTGGCGGCATCGAAGCCGCGCCAATCGCTGGCGGCGCCGACGACCAGCGGGGCAGCCAGCACGGCGGCGTCGGTCATCAGGCGGTAGCCAGCCACGCCGATCGATCGCAGCTCAGGCGGCAAAGCGTCGCCGAGGAGGCTGGTGGGGAAGGAATTCATGAAAAAGGCCAGACCTTGGACCGTGACCACGAGGAAGTACGTCGTTCGGCCGGCGATGAGGAACAGCGCGCATTGGCACACCACCAGCAGAGCCAGTCCAGGCGTTGCCAGGCGGCGCCGGCCGAAGCGGTCTCCCGCCCAGCCGCCGATCATCAGCACGCCGATGCCGGCCACGTTGGCCAGCGTGAGGCCAAAGCCGACTTGAATTGGGGTCAGGCCAATTTGATCGGAGCCGATGACCGGCAGCAGGGTATTCAACATGCCAAAGCGACTGAAGGCCACGATGAATGCCAGGAGGTACGCCGCCAGCAGCGTGCCCCCACCAACCCTGAACGAACGTCGCACGTCGGATCGCCGCTGCTCCGTGTCGCCAGTGGTAGTCGCGGGCGCCGAGGCTGCGCGTGTACCGGCCAGCACCGCCAAGCAGGCCGCCGCGGCGGCTACGGTTCCGCAAGCGAACGCCGCGCGCCATGACAACCAGGCGGCCAGAGCGCCGGTGGCCAGCGGCACGATCAATCCGACAGTGGAGAACAGCGCTTCGCTGAGCGCCATCACGCGGCCGCGGCTGGCGTTGTGCGCGCCGATGATCAGCCAGGCTAGGATGGCTGCCTGCACGATCGACGACGCGACGCCTTGCACCGCCCGGGCGGCCACCACCTGCCAGGCCGCGTTGGCCGCCAGCGGCCATATCGCGGCCAGCAGGTTCACCGCCAGCCCGGCGACTAAGGCGCCACGGATCGGAATGCGGCGGATGAGGATGCCGGCCGGAATGTCCATTGCGAACCGCGCCATGCCATAGCTGGCCAGCACCGCCCCAAGCTCGACGTACGACAGCCCAAACTCGCCACGAAACGGCCCGAGCACGGTGAACAGCGCAATATTGGCAGCCTGGTTCAACGGCAGCGCGGCCAGCAGCGCCCATTGTTCCCCGCTCACTCCCAGCAAGCGCTTCTCGGCCGGCCCCACGGCCATCTAGCCTACCCGGCTTTTAACCGGAAAGCGGAATGGTCGCGGTCACGCGTGGCTGGTTGCCGACTACGCGCGTGATATGCCCTTTGCCGGTCAAGTCCTCTGCCAGCGTAACGTGGCCCGCGCCGAAGCGGTGCACGCTGCCATCCTCCAGCTCGATCTCATATTCGCCGGACAGCGTAATCACGAACTGCCGCCGCGGCGCCGGGTGCCAATCCATCGTGTGCCCCGGCTGGTAGCCGCGGAAGACGATGCTCTCGGCGCGCTTGAGCTCGCCCAGCTCAGGATGCGAGGCCAGGTCCATCTCCTCGATGTGCGTGCGGCCGTCCTGGCCCGTGTACAAGCGGATGAACGACATGA
>DAIUFO010000455.1:0-2970 GCA_036844545.1 Chloroflexota bacterium | reverse complement strand
CGTTACCCTAGGGGGGTAGGGTGATGAGCGATTCCATCCAGCAGCGGCTGCGCAAGATCGAAGGCCAGGTCAGGGGCCTGGAGCGCATGCTCGATGCAGGCCGCGGCTGTGACGACATCCTGATGCAGCTGATGGCGGTCCGCTCCGCGCTGGACAGCGTGGCCAGCCAGATCGTCGTCCAGCACTGCCAGGAATGCGTCAAGACCATGCCTTCCGACGAGGCGACAGACAGCGTGGGCCGGACGGTCCGTTCATTGCTGAAACTGTCGTAGTCCCGCCCGGTAGCGGGATATAGTAACTGGAAGGTTCGTTCGGAGGTCAGCGCAGTGGTCGAGATGGTCGTGGAGAGCGTTCGTGTCAGCCTCACCACCCAGAATCGCGTGGTTATCCTCAAAGACAAGGCCACCGAGCGCTATCTCCTGATCTGGATCGGGCCGCTGGAAGCATGGGCCATTGCCAGCGCCGTCGCGGGCGTGCCGCCGGCCCGGCCCTGCACTCACGACCTGGTGAAGGCGGTGGTCGACGAGCTGGGCGCCAAGGTCACGCAGGTGATCGTCAACGACCTGCGCGAGGAGACGTTCTTTGCCCGCATCATCATGGACAGCAACGGCCGGCACATCGAGATCGATTCACGGCCGAGCGACGCCATCGCCGTGGCCGTGCGGGTGAAGGCGCCGATCTATGTAGAAGAGACCGTGCTGAACAGCGCCGGTGTGACGCCCGACAACGAAGAGGCGCCCGCGTCCGAAACGGCGCCCGTCGAGCAGATGGACCTCGAGAAGCTGAGCGCCTTCCAGGACCTCATCAACGGGCTCGACACGCTCGACGATCTCGGCAAGCCCAAAAGTTGATCCCCTCGCCCGCCGCGGCGGGAGAGGGCTAGGGTGAGGGAGCCTTAGCCGTGCCCGAACAACCGAGCTCGACCGCCGAAGAGCGGCTGGTCAAGCGCGTCATCGCGCGCTTCCGCTGCGAGCACTGCAACCGGCAGCACACCCTCGAGAACGTCAACGTCATGGGTAAGTACGAGGCCGTGTGGGTGCTTGGCGTGGCCTGCGACGGCTGCCAGCGGCCAGGCATGTTCGTGGTCTCGATGCGCAAGGACAGCTTCTTCGAGCGTGTGACCGACCTCACCGAGGAGGAGCAGGAGCGCTTTGTGGAAGCCCAATCGGTGGATGCCGACGACGTGGAGGGCATCAAAGCCTTCCTGCGCGACTTCAGGGGCAACTTCAGCCACATCTTCGGCAAGCGCGAAGGCTGATGGCCAGAACGTACGACGTCATCGTCGTGGGCGCGGGCCATGCCGGCTGCGAGGCTGCGCTGGCGGCGGCGCGCATGGGTCGCCAGACGCTGCTGCTGACCCTGAACCTGGACAGCATCGCGCTCATGCCCTGCAACCCGTCCATCGGCGGGCCAGCGAAAGGCCACCTGGTGCGCGAGATCGACGCCCTTGGCGGGCAGATGGCGCGCAACACCGACGACACCTACATCCAGATCCGCATGCTCAACACCGGCAAGGGCCCGGCCGTCCAGGCGCTGCGTGCCCAATCCGACAAGCGGCAGTACGCGCTGGCGATGCGGCACACCGTCGAGAACCAGCCCAACCTCGACCTCAAGCAAGCCGAAGTCATAGAGCTGCTGTCCGATGTCCCTCTCCCACCGCGGTGGGAGAGGCTAGGTGAGGGCACCCGGCGTATCACTGGTGTGCGCACCGCCTCGAGCATGGATTACCTCGCTCCCTGCGTCGTCCTGACGACAGGAACCTTCCTCAACGGCAAGCTCATCCGGGGCGAGCACACCGAGGCCGGCGGGCGCAGCGGCGAGCTGCCATCGCTGCCGCTGACGGACAGCCTGCGCAGCCTCGGGCTGGCGCTGGGCCGTCTCAAGACGGGCACGCCGCCGCGCGTCGACAGCCGGACTGTGGATTACGAGCTGACGGCTGTCCAGCCCGGCGACACCGATCGCCCGCTGTACTTCAGCTTCGCCAGCGCCGGCCGGCCGGCCATGCTCGATCAGCTGCCCTGCCACCTGGTGACTACGACCGAGGCCACGCACCAGATCATCCGCGACAACCTGCACCGGGCGCCCATGTTCAACGGCGCCATCAAAGGCGTTGGCCCGCGCTACTGCCCGTCCATCGAGGACAAGATCGTCCGTTTCGCGGACAAGAGCTCCCACCAGCTGTTCCTCGAGCCGGAGGGGCGGACGACGTTGGAGGTCTACGTCCAGGGCGCCAACACCAGCCTGCCCGAGGACGTGCAGCTGGCCATGCTGCGCAGCATCCCGGCGCTGCGGGAATGCGAGATGATGCGCGTGGGCTACGCCGTCGAGTACGACTACGTGCTCACCAACCAAATCGACGTCTCGATGCAGGCCAAGCCGGTGCGAGGACTGTTCCTGGCGGGCCAGATCAACGGCACCACGGGCTACGAGGAAGCCGCCGCGCAGGGGCTGGTGGCCGGCATCAACGCCGCCCGCCTGGCCTGGGACGAGCCGGCGATCGAGCTTCCGCGCAGCAGCTCCTACATCGGGGTGATGGTGGACGACCTGTGTACCAAGGAGCTGACCGAGCCGTATCGGTTGTTCACCAGCCGCGCCGAGTACCGCTTGCTGCTGCGCCAGGACAACGCCGACCTGCGCTTGTCGGCGCTGGGGCATGAGTTGGGGCTGATCTCTGACGAGCACCACGAGCGAGTGGAGGCTAAGCGGGCTGGCCTGGCGCAAGCGCTGGACCGTTTGCGCTCGACCTTCCTCACGCCCACGGCCGCGGTGAACCAGGCGCTGAGCGATCGCGGCCAGGCGCCGCTGTCCAAGCAGATGAGCGCGCTGGACGTGCTGCGCCGCCCTGACGTGTCGTATGACCTGGTGGCCAGCCTGGCGGCGCAGCCGGAGCTGGCGCCCGACGTCCTGGAGCAGGTCGACGTCGAGGCCAAGTACGAGGGCTACATCGCCAAGCAACTCGCCGAAGTCGAG
>DAIUFO010000454.1:0-2999 GCA_036844545.1 Chloroflexota bacterium | reverse complement strand
GACCAGCGTGAACACCGCACAGCGGCTCATCGACCAGGTTCTTGGCGCCCTCC
This sequence comes from Chloroflexota bacterium, assembly GCA_036844545.1. Taxonomy (GTDB): domain Bacteria; phylum Chloroflexota; class JAJPGV01; order JAJPGV01; family JAJPGV01; genus DATGVV01. The sequence goes on along the minus strand of DAIUFO010000454.1, from coordinate 2,946 downwards.
GGCGCGATCCCGATACTGCCCAAGCGCATTGCGGGGAATATCTGCGCGACGCCATCAAGGATGCCAACCTGCTGCGAGACTACGGCGAGCAGCTCGCCAGCGACTCTCTGGAGTTTCATGTCGCGCGTGAGGCGGGCTGCGCCATCAAAGGGTTTAAGTTCCAGGCGAGTAAGGAGCCCAGCTATCCGCACGATCATGCCGGTTTCTGGGGTGTGTACGGCATCCTGAGTGGCACGATGGAGATGGCCTACTTCGAAGAGGAGGATACGGCCGCCGAGGATTGGCCGGGCCTACGCGAGCTTACTCGTCTGTCGATGCCCATGGGATCGACGCGCCTGATCCGGCCGGACGACATCCACGCGGTCTGGTCGGAATGTGAGGGTACCGTGGCCATCGCGATCTACAATGGCGACCTAAACAACTCGAAGCGGCGTATCTACGATCTTAAGAAGAAGGTCCGCATCCGCGATCGCTCCCAGTGGCAGGCGCGCCGTGAGCTGGGCCAGGAAGCCGGGGCTCTGCGCATGCTGGCGCCCGAAGAGGTGAAGGCGGAGAATTAAGACCGGCGCAAGGTGGCGGGTCGGCGTAACCCGCCGGCGGTGTCACGCATGATGCCGTCGTGCATGACGGCATCTCGCGGTTAGTTCAGGATGGCCCCTCTACGGTAGCTGCGATACAACTCACCGGCCAGACCAGCTATGTATGATGTGCCCATTCGGATTGCCCGTGTGTACGCGCCACACCGACTCAGGGTTTAGCGATGGTCGCTCCACCTCATCGAAGACGAGCATCGCTCGAGGCGCCAGTGGCCGCTTCCACCGTGGCTAAACGAGGAGAGTAGTTCGCTGGCTGAGGCCAGCAAGCAAGGGAGGGCAAACATGACACAACGCTACGTCGATGCCGACGGGCACGTTCTTGAGGACCTGCAAGACCTGGCCAGCTTTGTGGATAAGTCCTGGAGCAGCTCCGGCGGCGCCAGTCTCATCCCCAGCCTGGACACCTTTCATACGCCCAGCGACGGCGCGCCGAGGACGCCCGGCACCTTCGTCCCGGCGCCAGCCGAACGCTGGCTGGAATTCCTCGATCGGACGAACACCGACTACTCCGTCCTGTATCCCACCACCGGCCTGGCGTACGGCCGGGTAGCCTACCCGGAGTGGGCGCTGATCTACGCCCGCGCCTACAACGACTGGCTGCACGAGCGATTCATCAAGGTCAGCCCGCGCCTGAAGGCGGTGGCCCTCATTCCGCTGCAGGACGTGCCCAGCGCCGTGCGCGAGCTCAGACGGGCAGTCACCGAACTGGGCATGGTGGGCGCCATGCTGCCCTCCAACGGGCTGCACCGGCACCTGGGTTCCAAGGAGTACTGGCCCATCTACGAAGAGGCGGCCAAGCTCGACTGCGCGCTGGCGGTGCATGGCGGCAGCTACGCCGACCTGGGCTTCAACACCTTCTCAGTATTCCCGGCAACGCGCGCCCTGGGCATGCCCTTTCCGCTGGCCATTGCCTTCACCGGCATGGCTGTGGAAGGTGTCCTGGACGAATTTCCGAGCCTGCGCATCGGCTTCATGGAGGGTGGGACGGCCTGGATCCCGCTGGTCATCGACCGTCTGGCGAGGGAGCTGGAATATGGTGGCCTTCACCTCAAACGCGAGCCGGCCGACTATTTCCGGGACGGGCGGCTGTTCGTCGGCTGCGAAGGCAACGAGAAGGCCTTGGCCTACGCCATCGAGCGCGTCGGCCCCGGCCCGTTCATGTTCGCTTCGGACTTTCCGCACGAGATCAGCATGGACAACTGCATGGAAGAGATCGACGAGATCCTGGAGCGCGAGGATTTGAACGACGAGCACAAGCAGGCGATCCTGGGAGACAATGCCCGGCGCCTGTACAAGCGCTGAGCATGGCCTCGCTCAGCGGCGTTCTCTTCGGATTTCCCCACGAGGCGAACGCAGCACCTGCAGAATGCGGCCGACATCTCGGCCGCGGTTGAAGGAGGTAGCCAACATGGCAGAATGCCGCGCCGCGGTGATTACCGCGGTCAACGAGCCCCTGGAGATTCGCCTCGTGCCGATTCCTGACCTGGAGCCGACGGGCATGTTGGCCAGGGTGGACGCGGCCACCTTGTGCGGCACGGACGTACACCGCTGGCACGGCAGCATCCCGCTCCGGGATGGCATGCCGTTCATACCCGGACACGAGACGTGCGGCGCCATCGTGGATATGAACGGCCCGCGCACTGACCTCTTGGGGGAGCCGTTGAAGCCGGGCGACCGGGTGCTGTGGGCCTATCCCAGCTGCGGGCGCTGCTACTGGTGCACTGTGGCCAAGCAGCCTACCTTGTGCCCCGAAATCATGACCTGGGGCTGCAATCGCAGCGATCGCTACCCCTACTTGCTGGGCGGCTGCGCCGAGTATCAGTACGTCCCGCCCCGGTGCGACGTCATCCGCGTTCCGGACACCGTGTCTGCGCCGTCCGCGGCCGCTGCCGCCTGCGCCTACCGGACGGTGATGCACGGCTTCGAACGGCTGGGCGCCATTGGCGGACACGAGACTGTGCTGGTGCAGGGCAGTGGCCCACTGGGTCTGTTTTCAGCCGCGGTGGCGCGCGAGCGAGGGGCGCATTCCGTGCTGATGATCGGAGCGCCTGCTGCACGGCTGGCTGTGGCCAAGGACCTGGGTGTGGACGCCATGCTGAACCTGGAAGATGTCCCGGCGGCTGATGACCGAAGGCAGTGGGTGCTGGACCACACTGGCGGCCGGGGCGCCGATACGGTCATTCAGTGCGCCACCTTCGAAGCTGTGCCGGAGGGTGTTAAGATGGTGCGCCCTGGCGGACGCTACTTGTCGATCGGCGTTGGCGGACCGGCTGTGCTACCGATAGCCGACCTCGCCAACGTGAACCGGATGATCACCTTCATAACGGTGGCTATGGCCGAGCCCCGGCAC
>DAIUFO010000453.1:0-3026 GCA_036844545.1 Chloroflexota bacterium | reverse complement strand
GGCTGCGGCTTGATGCCACTAAAGGGATGGCCTTCCTCCTGCACGCCGTTGAGGTAGTTCAGCAGGTCCACGACCTGGCGGGGGAAGTGCTGGACGTCCATCGGCTGCTTGGGATAGGCCAGCGCCGCCGCTGTGAGCTGGTCGCTGCCTGGCGCCCGGCCGATGCCCAGGTCGATCCGGCCAGGGTAGAAAGCGTTGAGGATGCGGAACTGCTCGGCCACCTTCAGCGCCGAGTAGTGGGTGAGCATGACGCCGCCGCTGCCGACGCGGATGGTGCTGGTGGCGGCGGCGAGCTGCCCAGTGAGGATCTCCGGCGCGGCGCCGGCGAAACCTGCCGAGTTGTGGTGCTCGGACACCCAGTAGCGCGCATAGCCCAGCCGCTCCGCCGCCTTAGCCAGCTCAACACTCTCCCGCAGCGCCTCGGCCGCCGTGCCGTCGCAGCGCACCGGCGACTGGTCAAGGACCGACAGCGTCAGCTTCATTCGATAATAGGGTAGTCCTACAGAAGTGGCGCCGGGCGACACAGCCTGGTAGCCTATTGCCACTATGCCCCGCGATTTGCCTGTCGGCAACGGGCGGCTGCTGATCAACTTCGACAGCAGCTACTTCATCCGCGACTTCTATTACCCCCACGTCGGGATGGAGAACCAGACGTTGGGCCACCCCAGCCACTTCGGCGTGTGGGTGGACGGGCTGTTCGCCTGGGTCGACAATCCCGAGTGGCAGAAGGAGCTGGCCTACGAGGAGGACACGCTCGTCACCGACGTGCGGCTTGTCAACGAGCGCCTCCAGCTCCGGCTGCGCTGCCACGACGTGGTGGACTTCGACCGCGACGTCTACATGCGGCGCATCGACGTGGAGAACTGCTCGCCCAAAGACCGCGAGGTGCGCCTGTTCTTCCATCACAACTTCCACGTGATGGGCACCGAAGTGGGCGACACGGCGTATTTCGATCCTCGCCATCGCGCGCTCATCCATTACAAGGGCAAGCGCTGGTTCCTGTGCAACGCCGCGGTGGGCGAGGTCGAGCGGGATGGCTGGGACGGCTTCGCCACAGGGACTAAGGAGATCGATGGCAAGGAAGGGACGTGGCGGGATGCCGAAGACGGCCAACTCGAGGGCAACCCCATCGCCCAGGGCTCCGTCGACAGCACCGGCTGCATCGAGCTGCCGTTAGCGGCGAACGCCATCGGCACAGCCTACTACTGGATCTGCGCCGGCGAGAGCTACAACGACGTCGAGCGCGACAACGCCACCGTCCTGGAGCGCGGGCCGACGGCCTTCATCCAGCGTACGCGCGATTACTGGAAGGCATGGATCCACGAAAAGATGATGGCCTTCGCCGACCTGCCGGAGGAAATCTGCCGCATGTACCGCCGCAGCCTGCTGGTGCTGCGGACGCAGATCGACAGCCACGGCGGGATCGTGGCCGCCAACGACAGCGATATCTCACAGCTCGCGCGGGATACCTACAGCTACGTGTGGCCGCGCGACGGCGCGCTGGTGGCGTACGCCCTGGTCCTGGCGGGCCACGTGGACACGACCCGGCGCTTCTTCCTGTTCTGCCGCGACGTCATCACTCGCGACGGCTACATGCTGCACAAGTACAATCCCGACGGCTCGCTGGGCAGCAGCTGGCACCCGTGGGTGACCAAGGACGGCTATCCTCAGCTGCCGGTCCAGGAAGACGAGACCGCGCTGGTGATCTACTCGCTGTGGGAGCGCTACAAACGCCACCACGACGTAGAGTTCGTGGCCGAGCTGTACTTGCGGCTGATCAAGGACGCCGCCAACTGGATGGTGGAGTACCGCGACCCGCGCACCAACCTGCCAAAACATTCTTGGGACCTGTGGGAGGAGCGGCGGGGCGTGCTGGCCTACACCGTCGCCGCCGTATGGGCTGGCCTGCAGGCAGCGGCGCGCTTCACCGACACGTTCGGCGAAGTGGATATCTCGGCCAAGTACCGCCAGGCCGCCGACGAGATCAAACAGGCGACCATTGAGCACCTGTACGACCCAGCGCTGGGCCGCTTCCTGCGCATGGTGGTGTTCCACGAGGACGGCAGCTGCACCAAGGACACGACCCTGGACAGCAGCATGTGGGCACTGTTCAAATACGGCATGTTCTCGGCCGACGACCCGATGATCGTCGGCACCATGCAAGCCATCGAGGACCGGCTGACGGTCAAGACCTCCGTCGGCGGCGTGGCCCGCTACGAGAACGACTACTACCACCAGGTGTCCCACGACGTGGACAAGGTGGCGGGCAACCCCTGGTTCATCTGCACCCTGTGGGTGGCGCAATGGCACATCGCCCGGGCCAAGACACTGCGCGAGCTGCAGGCCACCGTGGCCACCCTGCAATGGGTGGAGCAGCACGGCCTGCGCAGCGGCGTGCTGGCCGAGCAGGTCGATCCCTACACCGACGCGCCGCTGTCCGTGTCGCCGCTCACCTGGAGCCACGCCGAGGTGCTCATCACCATCCACGACTACGTGGAAAAGTACGCGGAGCTGGTGAACAAGAGCCTCAAGGCCAAGGACCCGATCGCCGCGAGCTGAGAGCCTTGGGTTCGACAATGTCGAATTTGGCGATCGTTGTTCGACGTGTATGTGGACGGAGGTGCAGAGCCGAGGTCCGAAATCAAAACCAAAAGGAGAAATCACGATGCGATTCATGTCTTTGGTGAAGTCGGCCGAAAACCAAGGGACTCCTCCACAGGCGCTCATGGACGCCATGGGGCGCCTTATTGAGGAGTCCGTGAAAGCCGGCATCCTGATCGACACCGGAGGCCTTGCCCCAACGGCGATGAGCACCCGCGTCCGGCTCTCGGGCGGGAACCTCACGGTGGTCGATGGGCCCTTCAGCGAAGCCAAGGAACTGGTCGGCGGCTACGCCGTGATGGAGTTCAACTCTAAGGAAGAAGCGATCGAGGCGGCAAAGCAGTTCCTGGAGCTCCACACCAAGCATTGGCCTGAATGGGAAGGCGAGTGCGAGGTCCGTCAGATATTCGGCCCGAACGACTGAC
>DAIUFO010000452.1:0-3031 GCA_036844545.1 Chloroflexota bacterium | reverse complement strand
GATCCTCGTCGGGTTCCTGAGCTTGGTGATCGGACTGGGCACGCTGGCCACCGGCCGCATCGGCTTCGACATCTTCCCCAGCGGCGACCAGAGCGAGGTGGACCTGACCGTGACCATGCCGGCCGCGACGACGCTGTCGCGGACCGACGCCGTGGTGCGCGAGCTGGAGACGCGGCTGAAGCGCTATCCGGAGGTCCGCCAGGTCATCTCGAACGTTGGCGCCACCACCGGGCAGACGGTCTCACTCACGCCAAAGGGCGACACCGCCCTGGTGCGCGTGCTGCTGGTGCCGCCGCGACAGCGCACTCGCGGCGTCGCCGAGGTGGCTGACGATATGGGCGCCAACCTCGCCAAGGGAGTTCCCGGCGTCAAGATCCGCGCTGGCCTGCAGAATGCCTTCGGCTTTGGCGGCTTCGGCACCCAGCCGATCCAGGCCGCGGTCCGAGGACCGAACCCGGACGTGCTCAATAAGCTCGTCGACCAAGTGACCGCCACGGTCAAGAGCGTCCCCGGAGCCGTCGACGTGAACAACGTGAACGAGAGCGTGCAGCCTGAGTACATCATCAGCGTCGATCGCAACAAGGCCGCCGACGTGGGCGTGACGGCCCAACAAGCAGCCACAGCCCTGCGCACCGCGGTGGACGGAACGCTGGTGAGCAAGTACCGGCGGCCGGGCCAGGACGACGTCGACATCCGGCTCGTGGCCGACGACGCTTTCCAGGCTACGCCTGACAACTTGGCGGCGCTGCCGCTGCTGAGCAGCAAGGGCACGATTGTGTCGCTGGGCCAGGTGGGGGCGATTGCCAGTGGCGCCGCGCCGACCGAGATCGATCACGTGGACCGCGACCGATCGGTCATCGTGAATGCGTCGACCTCAGGGCGGCTGGTGGGGGACGTCCAGCGGGACGTGGAGGCCAAGGTGGCCAAGGTCAACCTACCGCCGGGCTACAGCATCAAGTACTACGGCCAGGCGCAGAATGGCGGCGACGCCTTCGTGTTGATCTTCAAGGCCGTGGCCATCGGCCTGGCGCTGATCTACATGCTGATGGTGATGCTGTTCGGCTCGGTCACCCTGCCGCTGGCGGTGATGATGTCGCTGCCGCTGGCCGTGGTTGGATCGTTCAGCGCCATGGCCATCACCGCCACCCCGTTCACGCTGTTCTCGCTGCTCGGCTTCACCCTGCTGGTCGGGCTCGTGGGCAAGAATGCCATCCTGCTGGTCGACTACACGGACACGCTGCGCCGCCGTGGCGAGAGCCGGACGGAGGCGCTGCTGGAGGCGGGGCCGACGCGCTTGCGGCCGATTGTGATGACCACGATGTCGATCATCGTGGCCCTCATGCCGGTGGCGGTGGGTCTGGAGGAAGGCTCGGAGCTGCTGAAGGCGGCGGCCATCGTGCTCATCGGCGGTCTGTTCACGTCGACCTTGCTGACCCTGGTGTTCGTGCCGGCGATGTACACCATCTTCGACGACATCGAAGCATTCGTGGTGCGCCTGACGCGGCGCTTCTCCAAGCCGCGCCAATTGGAGCCTGCAGAGCTGGCCATCGCCCATCCGAACGGCGCCAGCTCCAACGGGCGGGAGCCAGCCGGCGCGCCGCCCCGAGAAGCTCGCGTTTAGCCCGAGCCGTCCGAGCTCAGGGTCAATCCGCGGCGGACGCCGGCCGGCGTCGAGCGGCTGGCCAGTGCCGCATCAGAGGCGGGAGGCGCGGCGCCAGCCTGGGCGCCAGGGCCGAGATGGCAGCGGCAGCCGCCCGGTCGAGGCGGCCCCACTCGAAGCCATAGGCCCGCCGAAGGTGCTCCGGCAGGAGAGCGAGTGTCGGCAGGGGATTCAGCCTGGCAAGCGGCGCCCAGGCCGGCAGCGGCGGTGGCGGCGTCAGCAGCTCCCCAGCCATCCAACGGGCACGGTCCGTCACGTGGATGGCGCCGCCGGCGTACATGCGCTCGAGGTAGGCGCTCAGCTCCGCCACGTTGACCGGCAGGAACCCCTCGGGCATGCCCAGCAGCGGGGCGATGGCGGTCGCCTCCAGGCAGTAGGCGTCCTTCTCCTCCGCCGTGAGCGGGCCGACGAACAGCTCGTAGGTGCGTGGAATCACGTCCAGCAGCGTGGCATGGACCCAACGCAGCAGCTCGGGATCGTGCGCGGTGTACCAGGCGCCTGCCTCGAAAGCGCCCTCCCGCCGCGGCAACTCGCCGTGCACATAGTCGTGGATGGCATTGATCTTGTCGGCTGTGGCCTGCACCTGCTGGGGCGTGCCGAAGGTCAACAGCAGCATGGACTCGACGGTGCTGCGCAGGCGCTCCCAGCGGCGAGTGGGGTCGGACACGAAGACGCTGTGGTCGAGCACCCCCGCCAGAACCAGCGGGTGAGCCAGCTGCATGAGGATGGCCGCCGGCCAGCCCAGCACCACCACGATCTCGCGGTTGATCTTCCAGCCGACGCTGTCGGGACCGGTTCCCAGGCTGCCGGCGCGGACTTCGAGGGTGCGGATGATGTCATCATAGCCAGCGTCGAAGGGGGGCTAAGCCCCGGCCCAAACGTACACTTACAGGGCATGTCTGATATCCCGGCGCGGATTCGGCGCATCCGCGCCGAGCTCGAGCAGAAGGAACTGGATGCGCTGCTGGTGAGCCAGCCGGAGAACCGGCGCTATCTGAGCGGATTTACGGGGTCGGCGGGCTTCCTGCTGGTTTCTCAACGTGAGACGTTCCTGCTGAGCGACTTCCGCTACATGACGCAAGGCCCGCGGCAGGCGCCCGAGTACGAGTTCATCAAGATCGAGCGTGGCTTCCCCAAGACGGGGCTGAAGCCCATCTTGGAGCAAGTGAGCGGCAGGAGGATTGGCTTCGAGGCCGGAGATATGAGCGTGGCTGGGCACGCGGCCTGGCTGGACGGCGTGAAGGACGCTGGCTTGCCGGTGGAGCTGGCGCCGACGGAGAACGTGGTCGAGGGGCTGCGGGCCATCAAGGACGAGGGCGAGCTGCGCATCATCGCCGAAGCGGTGCGTATTGTGGACGACGCTTGGGCCAA
>DAIUFO010000451.1:0-3087 GCA_036844545.1 Chloroflexota bacterium | reverse complement strand
CGGCGGGAGAGGGTTGTTCCACTACCGCTTGGCAGGTTTACCTAATGGCTAGTATTAGTTGCAGTTTCTGATCGCCGACACGTTCACCGACAGCCTGGGACGGTTGACGGTTGCTTGGTCAGCTAGCCCGCCTAAACGCGCCAGGCGCTGAGGCGGCGCTCGGAATAGCGCAGCAGCTCGTTCAGGACGATGGCGAACAGCGCCAGCGTGGTCACCAGGCCGAACATCTCGGCCGACTTGAAGCTGGCGGTGAACTGCCGCACGAAGAAGCCCACGCCCTTTTGGGAGACGAACAGCTCGGCCAGCAGGATGCCCAGCAGGTTGGCCGCCATGCCCAGCCTCAGACCGGTCACGATCCACGGCAGGATAGAGGGCACGACCAGCTTCCAGAACAGCTGGACGCGCGGGGCGCCCATGGATTGCGCGGCGCGCAGCAACTGGCGGTCGACAGCCCGGCAGCCGGCGATGCAGGTGAAGACGATTGGGAATATGGTGTGGCTGACGCCAAAGGCGATCTTGGAGTTGTTGCCGATGCCCAGGAATAGGATGAACAGCGGCAGTACCGTGATCTGCGGGATGCCGAAGAGCATCACCACGATTGGGTTGAAAACGCGGTAGAGGTAGGCGGATAGGCCGAGGGCAACGCCCAACGGCACGGCGATGGCTGTGCCGATGGCGAAGGCAACGGCGATCTCGAGGCCGACGTTGGCGTAGGCTGCCTGGATGTCGCCGCGGCTGGCCAGCGCCACGATTTGCCGGCCGATCTCATCCGGCGGCGCCAGAAAGGCAGCATCGACCAGCCCGCCGCGGGTGATGGCTTCCCAGATGGCGAGGGAACCCAAAATCACAACCAGTCTGCCGATTACGTTCGTATGAATCTCCCCAACAGGCTCGCCACTTGGCTGATGCCGAATGACACCAGGATGGTGATGACGATCCAGGCAAACAGCTCGGGCGTCGAGAGCGATTCCGAGCTTTCGGCCATGCGGACGCCCAAACCGTCGCGGCCGGCCAGTGTCTCGCCGGCGACAGTGGCTAGGAACTCCAGCACCAGCGCCAGCCGAATGCCGTTGAGGATCATCGGGAAGGCGTCCGGGACGAGCACCTTGAACAGCAGCTGCAGCGGCTTGGCGCCCATCGTCAGCGCCGCGCGCACCAGCCCGCGGTCCACGTTCTTGAGGCCGTTGATGACGTTGATGGCGACGGGAAAGAAACCGTAGGCCGCCGAGAAGGCGATCTTGGACGCGTGGCCGATGCCGAAGAACAGGATGCACAGCGGGTAGATGATGATGACCGGCACCGCGAACAGCGCTACTAGGATGGGCTCGAACACCTCTGTCGTACAGCGGTAACTGCCGACGGCCAGGCCGAACAAGAAGCCGGCCGCGCAGGAGATGGCGAAGGCGGCCAGGAATTCGAGCAGCGTGGTCCCGATCTCGCCGTACGTGCTCGGATCCGCCAGGAAGCGGCTCAACCGCTCGGCCACCAGGGGCAGCTTTGGAAGGATGATGGGCGACGCCCGCCCGCTGGCCGTAAGCCAATACCAGGCGCCGAACACCAGCGCCAGGAAGGCCAGGCGCGGCCACAGCGGCAGGGCCAGCACGGCCGTGCGCGGAGTCGGGAGTCGGGAGTCGGGAGTCGGGAAAGTGCTAGGCACCACCGACTCCTACCTCGGCGACGATTTCGTCGTGCAGCAGCGAGAACAGCTGGTTGCGAAGGGCGTTGAAGTCCTCGCCGAGCATCAGCTCGGGCGTGCGGGGTCGGGCAAAGGGCACCTGGATGGCCGCCTTGATCTGGCCCGGACGCGAAGTCATGACCAGGATGCGATCCGAAAGGTAGGCCGCCTCGGCCAGGCTGTGGGTGACGAACACGATGGTCTTGCCGCTGCGCTCGAGGATGCCGGAGAGCTGCTCGCCCAGGACCATCCGAGTCTGCTCGTCCAGGGCGCCGAAGGGCTCGTCCATCAGCAGCAGCTCGGGCTCCAAGCTCAACGCGCGAGCGATGGCTACGCGCTGTTTCATGCCGCCCGACAGCTCGCGCGGCAAATGGTTGGCGAAGTCCTCCAGCCCGACCACCTCCAGGTAGTGCTGGGCGCGCTCACGGCGCTCCTTGGCGGCCACGCCTCGGAACTCGAGCCCGATCTCGATGTTCCGCAGCACGCTGCGCCAGGGGAACAGGGTGTAGTCCTGAAAGACCACGCCAATGACCTCCGGCAGGGGCTTGTGGACCTCCACGCCGCCCACCCGAACCGAGCCGCTGCTGCAGGCCTGGAGACCGGCCATCACGTTGAGCAGGGTCGATTTGCCGCAGCCGCTGGGCCCGATGAGCGTCAGGAACTCGGCTTTGGCCACATCGAACGACATGCCCCGGACCGCGACGGTTGGCCCGCTGCTGCCGGCGTAGGTGACGCACACGCCAGACAAGGAGACGGCGACAGGTTGGGCTGGAGCCGGCTCCGGGACGTTCACTGGACCCCATTATGGTAGGATCGGCCGAGTCAATGATCAGCCAGCCACGGCGCCGGCGGGGCGCTGCTCTTGCCGGGTACGCCACGCTCATGCTCGCCGTTTGGGTGGCGATGGTGTTCGTGGCCAAGGCGCTGGCGGAGAACGAGCAGACCGCGGGCTTCGGCGCCTTCCTGGGCTTCATGGTCATCGCCATGTCGGTAGTGAGCTATGTGCTGTTCATGATGGCTGTCGACTCCGACAAAGGCTGATTGCCCAGAGTTCCCACTGCTATGCCAGTGCAGCGGCGACTGCGCTAGCGTTGAGCTGTGCCCACGCGCGCGCCGGCCAGGCGCAAAACCTCCAAGCCGCGCGCCTGGCGCGTCACGGACCAGAAGCCGCCGCCCGTGTGGCAGCGGCTGGCCGTGCCTGTGCTGGCAGCCGCGGTGGCCATCGGTATCGGTGTGGCCTTGCTGCTGTCCACAGGCGTGTTCGGCTCGAATGCCGCGGCGCCGACGCCTGTGGCCACGGCAGCGCCCACGAGGGAGATCGTGAGCTCGACGATCAGCGGCAGCACGCCGACGGCAACGTCGTCGCCGCTGGCGGCAGCGCCGGTGCCAGCCGTTGGCGGCAGCACCCCGCC
>DAIUFO010000450.1:0-3090 GCA_036844545.1 Chloroflexota bacterium | reverse complement strand
GCATCGCGCCCGAGGACCAGCCCAAAGTGTTCGAGGAGTTCGAGCAGGTGGGCACGGCCGAGGCAGTCAAAAAGGAAGGGACGGGGCTGGGCTTGCCGCTGGCTAAGCGGTTCGTGGAGCTGCACGGCGGGCGGATGTGGCTCGACAGCGAGCCGGGCAAGGGCAGCAGGTTCGCCTTCACACTGCCGCCGCGGCCCAAGCCCGCATAGGAGCGCGCCGATGAGAACAGGAGCACCGGCGATGCAATTTCACAGTTTTCTGGTCAAGACACTCTCGTCCAGGTTGGCTTCTTCGACTGAAGAGGTCCGGGCGTTGGTCTAAGGGAAAGGGGGACTCGACATGGCTGCAGTAAGCACCGCTGATGGCAAGCCCGCGGCGAAGATCCTGGTAGTAGACGACACACCATCCAACGTGAAGGTGCTGCGCACCTTGCTGGCCGTCCGCGGCTACACGGTGATTACCGCCGAGAACGGCCAGGACGCCCTCGACAAGGCGGCCAGCGAGCCTCCGGAATTGATCCTGATGGACGTGGTCATGCCGGTGATGGACGGCTATGAAGCGTGCCGCCGGCTGCGCGCGCTGCCGGCCACCAAGGACGTGCCGATTGTGATGGTTACGGCCAGCGGCCCTCAGGAGAAGGCCAAGGCTCTGGCCGTGGGCGCAAACGACATGATCATGAAGCCAGTGGACCCCGAGGCCGTCCTGGCGCTGGTCGCAACGCTGCTGGCGGGCCCCCAGCCATGATCGATCAAATGGCTGATACGTCGTCGCGGCAGCTGGCAGCCGCACCCAACATCCTGGTCGTGGACGACACACCTGCCAACCTGAAGATGCTCAGCACCCTGCTGGGCGTGAGCGGCTACCGCATCGTCAGTGCCGCCAACGGCCAGGAGGCGCTCGACCAAGTCGCGGCCGAGCGTCCGGACCTCGTGCTGCTGGATGTGGTCATGCCGGTCATGGACGGCTACGAGACCTGCCGCCGTTTGCGCGAGGACATCCGCACCCGGTTCCTGCCAATCATCATGATCACCGCCAGCGGCGAGCAGGAAAAGGTGAAGGCCCTCGAACTTGGGGCCGACGACTTCATTTCGAAACCGTTCGATCAGGCGGAGCTGCTGGCGCGGGTGAAGTCGTTGGTGCGCATCAAGCTGTACCACGACACCATCCAGTCGCAAACGGCCAAGCTGGCCGAGCAGGCGTCGGAGCTGGCCGGCTGGAACCGGACGCTGGAGGAACGCGTGCGCGAGCAGGTGCAGGAGATCGAGCGCGTGGGCCGGCTACGCCGTTTCCTCTCGCCGCAGCTGGCGGACCTGATCGTCTCGTCCGGCAACGAGACAGCCCTGGAGAGCCATCGCCGGGAAGTGGCGGTGCTGTTTTGCGACTTGCGGGGCTTCACGACCTTTTCGGCCAATAATGAGCCGGAGGAGATCATGCGTGTGCTGGGGGCCTATCACGGCGCCCTGGGCCAGCTCATCTTCGACGCCGGCGGCACTCTCGAGCGCTTCGCCGGCGACGGCATGATGGTCTTCTTCAACGACCCGATCCCGAGCGAGGACTACGCCGCGCGAGCAGTGCGCCTGGCCGTCGACATGCGCAACCAGGCAACCGAAATGGCCATCGGCTGGCAGAAGCGGGGCTACGATCTGGGCTTCGGCGTGGGCATAGCCCAGGGCCATGCCACCTTAGGCCGGGTGGGCTTCGAGGGCCGCTTCGACTACGCCGCCATCGGACCGGTGACCAATCTCGCGTCGCGGCTGTGCGACGAAGCGCGGGCCGGCCAGATCCTCATCAACCAGAGGCTGTACGGGACACTCGAGGACCTGGTCGAAGTCGAGCCGGCGGGCGAGCTGACGTTGAAGGGCTTTGCGTCGCCGGTCCCGGCCTTCAACGTGATTGCACTGAGAGGGTGAGCGAGCAGACCTCATTCCTGCGGCGCCTCGCTCTTTTCTCAGAGCTGGCCGACGACGAGCTGGAACTGATCGCCGGGCACTTGAGCCGGCGGGCCTATCGCCAAGGCGAGGTGATCTTCGTACGGGGTGACCCGGGAAGCACGATGTACTTCATCGAGTCGGGCCGGGTGCGCATCGTCCTCACCTCGGCCGAGGGCAAGGAACTGGTGCTGACGATCCTCGAGAGCGGCGACTTCTTCGGCTGACTTGGCGCTGCTCGACGGGGAACCCCGCTCGGCCGACGCCCTGGCCCATGACCACTGCCGGCTGCTGCTGCTGCGGCAAGTGGACTTTTACCGCGCCCTCGAGAGCCGGCCGCACATGGCCGCCAGCCTGCTTCGGGTCATGGCGCGCAGGCTGAGGCGCAACGCCGACATCATCGAGGATGCCGCGTTCTTGGAGGTACCCGCGCGTTTAGCCCGAGCGCTTCTGCAGCTGGCCGATGAGCGCGGCCGGGCTGAGGATGGAGCCCTGGTTGTGACGGCCGCCCCCAGCCAAAGCGAGCTGGCAGGCATGGTAGGCGCGACGCGCGAGAGCATCAACAAGTGGCTTGCGAAATTCCGACAAGAGGGCCTGGTCCGCCTGGAGCGCGGCCAGCTGACGATCCTCGACATGGCTACGCTGCGGGAGCGAATCTACTGAAAAGGAAGGGCGAACCGCAGCCCGCCCCTGGCGGGGACCTGAGCTGGTGACTTCGGTGAGCCAGGCGATCCAGAGCGGAGTTGGCCAGGATGGGGTCGTCGAACAGGGCGACCCATTCGGTGATGTCACGATTCGAGGTCATCAGTAAGCTGGACTGACGGTGGCGGCCGATGATCACGTCGTACAGGTCAGACGACTGCTGAGCAGTGAGCTTATGGAGCCCGAAGTCGTCGATCGCCAGGACGTCAGGCGCCACGAAGCGGCGCAGCTCACGCTCGAAGGTGTAGTCAGCTCGAGCCGCGGCCAGTGTCTTGAGCATGGTGTCAGCACGAACGAACAGCACCGAGTAACCGGCCCGACAAGCAGCATGGCCTAAGGCGCTGACCAGAAAGCTTTTGCCAACTCCGACGGGTCCCACCATGAGGACGTGCTCGTGGCGCTCCAGGAAATGCAAGCCGAACAGCTCTTGGAGGAGCTGACGGTCATCAACCCCTAACTG
>DAIUFO010000449.1:0-3090 GCA_036844545.1 Chloroflexota bacterium | reverse complement strand
GTCAAGGGCCATTACGGGCCAATAGTCAGCAAGATGCCGGAACTGCCGGTCATCACCACCACCGTGGAGAAGCTGTTCAACTGGGCCCGCGCCTCGTCCATCTGGCCGATGACCTTCGGTTTGGCTTGCTGCGCCATCGAGATGATGGCCACCGGCGCCGCCCGCAACGACCTCGACCGTTTCGGCATCATCTTCCGCTCCTCGCCGCGCCAGGCTGACTGCATGATCGTGGCCGGCACCGTCTGCAAGAAGATGGCCCCCATCATCCGCACTCTGTACGACCAGATGGCCGATCCCAAGTGGGTCATCGCCATGGGCGCCTGCGCCAGCGCCGGCGGGCCCTTCCCGACCTACAGCGTGGTCCAGGGCGTGGACCACATCGTGCCCGTGGACATCTACGTGCCCGGCTGCCCGCCGCCGCCTGAGGCGTTGATGACCGGCCTGCTGCAGCTGCAGAAGAAGATCATGGCCGAGCACGAGGATCGTTCGGGGCGGTAGCCATGCCGGGCAAGTTCATCTACTTGGACCACGCGGCCACCACACCGGTGGACCCGCGCGTGGTCGAAGCCATGCTGCCTTTCTACAGCGAGAAGTTCGGCAACCCCTCCAGCATCTACTCGCTGGGCCGCGAGAGCCGCCGCGCGCTGGATAACGCGCGCGAAACAGTGGCGGAGATCCTGGGCGCACAGCCCCGTGAAATCGTGTTCACCGCTTGCGGCACGGAAAGCGACAACACCGCCATCAAGGGTGTCGCCGAGGCCAATCGTGACCGTGGCAACCACATCATCACCACTGCCATAGAGCACGAGGCGGTGCTGGAGACCTGCAAGTACCTCGAGAAGCGCGGCTTCCGCGTGACCTACCTGCCGGTCGACCGCTACGGCACCGTCGACCTGGCCGAGCTGGAGGAGGCCATCACGTCCGAGACCATCCTGGTCAGTGTGATGATGGCCAACAACGAGGTCGGCACCATCCAGCCCCTGGCCGAGATCGCCGGGGTCGTCAAAGGCCGCGGCATCTATTTCCATACCGACGCCGTCCAGGCCGGCGGCACGCTGGACCTGAACGTCGATAAGCTCGGCGTGGACCTGCTGGCCCTGTCCGGCCACAAGTTCTACGCGCCGAAAGGCGTCGGTGTGCTGTACGTTCGCCAGGGCACCAAGCTCATGCCCCAGATGCTGGGCGGCGGGCAGGAGAAGAACCGCCGCTCCGGCACCGAGAACGTGGCCCAGATTTCCGGCCTGGCTCGCGCTCTGGAACTCGCCTACCAGGAGCATCCCGAGGCCAACCCGCGCATCCACGGCCTGCGAGACAAGCTGAAGGCCGGCATCCTGGACACCGTGCCCGACACCATCTTCAACGGCCATCCCGAGAAGCGGCTGCCGAACAACGCCAGCTTCTGCTTCAAGGGCGTCGAGGGCGAGCAGATCCTGCTGGCGCTGGACCTGAACGGCGTTGGCGCCTCAACGGGCTCGGCCTGTACCTCAGCCTCCAGCGAGCCCTCGCACGTGCTCACTGCCATGGGAGTGTCCACCGCCATAGCCCACGGCGCCATCCGCATGACGCTGGGCAAGAGCACCACTGACGACGACATTGACACCGTCCTGCGCCTGCTGCCCGACATCGTCGAAAAACAGCGGGCCCTCGCTCCGGCTTAGCCCACAAACCACACCACAAACCCCCTCTCCCGCCGCGGCGGGAGAGGGTTGGGGTGAGGGAACCTACCGCTTGGTTTGGCGTATGCCGGCCTGATATCATCACGTCCCGATGGGCGACGTCCGCGACCGCCCCCGAACGCTCGCCGAAGGCAAGGAATGGCTGCTCGACCGCCTGGCCAAGCGTCACTCGCCCATGTACTACGCCGACGAGGCCCAGGCCCGAGCCACCATCCAGCGCCTCGAGGGGTTGGACGGCGAGGCCTGGGCGGCCGCTTGGGGCGGAACCGGCGCGACGTTCGAGCAGCAAGCCCTGGAGGCGGAGCACCGCGGCGACAAGGCACAGGCCGCGAAGGCCTGGTTCCAAGCCTTCACCTTCTGCAGCATCGGGCGCTACCCCTGCCCCAACCACCCTCGCAAGCGGGCCTGCTGCATCAAAGCTCGCGAGTGCTTCCTGAAAGCCACGGCGCCGTCTCTCACTCGGGTGGCCGTCCCATTCAAAGGCAAGTCGGACGAGGGCGCGGAAGTCGTCTTCTACGTCCGCAAACCAGCGGGCGCGACCCGGCCGCCGGTGATGGTCATCTGGGGCGGCGTCGATACCTGGAAGGAGGAGACTTACGACCTCGGCTCGACGCTCCTGGCCGAAGGTTTGGCGGTGGTCAGCATCGACATGCCGGGCGTCGGCGAATCGCCAGTCGTGGGCTCGCCTGATGGCGAGCGCCAGTACACGCCTGCCCTCGACTGGATCCGGGCACAGCCGGACCTCGACGGCAGCCGCATCGGCTGCATGGGCCTGTCCTTCGGCGGCTACTGGGCGGCCAAGCTCGCCCACACCCACCGCCAATATCTGAAGGCCGTGGTCGATTGGGGTGGCGGGACCCACTACACCTTCCAACCGGAGTGGTTCCAGGGCCGGCGCTACCCCGACAGCTACCTCATGGACCTGTTCGAGACGCGCGCCCACTCCCTCGGCGGCTCAACCTACGAGGACTACGCCGCCCGCATTGGCGCCCTTTCGCTGCTGGACCAGGGCCTGCTGGACCAACCCAGCGCGCCGCTGCTGCTGGTCAACGGCAAGGATGACCAGCAGACCACCATCGAAGATCTGTACCTGCTGCTGGAGCACGGCAGTCCCAAAGACGCGCGCATCTTCCCCGGCGGCCACATGGGCAACACGCCTGAGACTCGCCCAACCATCATCCGCTGGCTGTGCCGGAAATTAGTGCCTTAGTGGTCCGCGGCAGAAGTCCGGCCACGGTTATTTGTCCCTCTCCCATCGCAATGGGAGAGGCTAGGTGAGGGCTCCTCGTGCGCTGCCCAAAGCTCCGTGCAGCCGAGGCTCTGGGTGCCCTCACCCTGCCCTCTCCCGCCGCGGCGGGCGAGGGTTTCACGCAGCCGCCGACTTGCAACTGACCCGTCACAAACTTCTGCCAGG
>DAIUFO010000448.1:0-3106 GCA_036844545.1 Chloroflexota bacterium | reverse complement strand
GGCGGCAGTGCAGGGATCGTTCGAGCAGCTCCGCGATCTGCTGTCCCAGGCGCTGGTAGTGGTTCTTGAGCCAGACCAGGATGCGCGTGTCGGTCGTCGTGTTGCGCCGCTCCAGCATCAAGCGCTCGGCCACATCGCCATGCCCATGCTGCACGAAGATGTCGGCCAGCACGAGCAGCTCGTAGTCGCCAGCGCCGGTAGCTGCGCTGGCAGCCTGGTCTTGGCGCTGCAGCGCAAGGAGTCGGTCGACCATGTCGCCTGTTCGACCGGTCTCGCGGCAGATCCGCAGGAAGGCTTCATCATCGAGCGTGTCCGCCTCCAGGTCCAGCAGCCATCGCCCGTACTCTTGCCGTCGCCAGCTGTCATCTGACCTCGCATGCGGTGATAACGCTTCCCGAATCCAGCCGGTCACGGTGCGCCGCTCGGCAGCAGTGGCATGTTCTTGGATGAGGTCCGGGACCTCATCGCCCAGGCCAACGCCGCCGGATTCCACGTCGAAGCGGTAGATGGCGAACATCGCTTCCAGGATCTCCTCACGCGTCGTCGGGTCCTCGTGGTCACCCGCCAGGCAACGTCCCAAGCCCACAACGCAGTCGCCCACGACACTGGCCAGCTCGCCGCCCTCGTCGTTGAACTCCTCGTAGCCGTCGAGGATTTCCCCGGACACCTCGCCGTACACGACCGCCGCGGACGCGTAGTCCTGCTGTTCCAGGAAGCCATTGCCGATCTCAGCGATGGCCGTCAGCTCATCCGCGATGCCGCTCTCCATACCCCAGTCGTAGCCGCGGCGTCGAAAGACGGCGGCCGCCTGACGGCGATAGGTCTCCCGGCGCACCGGCGCGCGTTGCCTGCCAGCGCTCGGCAGTGGCGTGTCCAGCAGCGACTCCAGTTCCGGCCGCTGTCGCAGCATCTGCTTCACGAGGGCCACGAGCTCGGCTTTGCTGTGCCGCTCCAGGCCGGCGTCCAGCTCTTCTACCTCGGCGAAGTCCGCGGGCTTCTCACGCCACGTCAGGAGAAGCGCGGCAATGTGCTTGCACGCGCCCTCGTCGCCCACCGGGCAGGAACACTCGGCAGAAGCCACACCTTGGGCATCGAACGTCACGCGCACTCGGTACGCCTCGGCCCTCGAGCCTTCGCAGCGCGCCTTCAGGGTCGTGCCCTGCCGTCGTGCGTCGAAGATGGCGCCACTCTGAAAATAGTCGAGCCCGCGTTGAAAGCTTTGCCCACCTGTGCGCCGGCGGATATCTTGCTCAAGGATGCTGGGAATGATGTTCATTGAACTGGCAGAACCTCCTTCTCTCTTGGCTCGATACCATCAGCGCTGGACAGTTGGCGCGGAGTCGGTCCCGCCGGTGTCGGAACGTCGGCGAGCTTGGCCAGCAGTCCATCGAAGGCGGAGACTCCATCTTCCACGGCGGCACGCTCCTCCTCCGTGAGTGGAATCTGCTGGAGCATGTGCAGCAGATTGGCCTTGCCCTCGAGCAGCATCGCCTGGCTGGAGCCCTTTGGGCGGTAGAACGAGCACTTCGCGCAGGCCATGCGGTGTGGGCACTGGTCGAAGAAGTCGTAGGTGCAGTAGCCGTGGCCGAGGTCGTAAAGCTTCCAGGGTTGGCCAGCCGCTGCCGCCCCGCTTTTGATGGCGTCCTGGTCAATGAGCACCTCGACCACGCGTAGGTTGCGCCCGAAGTAGCCGGCGTCCGCATAGGCTTTGGCCAGCCTGGTCGGCGTCACACGGATGTAATTCAGGGTGGAGGCTGGCCAGCGATGGCCAAGCCACTGCTGGAGCTCCAGCAGCAACATCGGATCTTTGGCGTTCCCCAGCTGCGTGGCAATCGTCGACCGGGCGCGATGGGTGGTGATGTTACACAAGCTTGCCAGCGATCTGGATTTCTCCGACATTGGGTACGTCTTGCCGAAAACGCGACGAAATCTTGCCAGGGTCGACCCGGCCGCAATCTCCGTGATCATTTCCTCGTGCATCGACAGGCCAGGTGACGGTTCCGCCATCAGGCGCGGGAAAGGCAGCCGCCGTCCCACCACGGGAAGATAGCTCTCGGTGGAGGGCTGGCCGTCGCTGAGCGGATGCCGAGACGAGAAGCTGAGCGATGCTGCGTCGTGTAGCATTTCCTTAATTCGCTTCTACATCGACCCACACACCGAGCTGCCGCACATGTATGGTCATGGCGTCACCGAGGATGAAGCGGCAGCCGTGCTCGCTCATCCTGGTGAAGACCGGCCGGGTCATGAGGGTGCCCGTGTGGCAATTGGTCAAACGAACGCCGGCCGCTATTTGCGAGTCATCTATGTGCCTGATGCTGACGATATCTTTGTGATCACGGCGTACGAATTGACAGGCAAGGCTCTGCAGGCGTATCGGCGCCGAAGGAGGCGCACATGAGCTCGTTCTCAGCTGGCTGGGACGAAGCCAGGGTAAAGCGAGTAATAACCCATTATGAGGGCCAAAGCGAGGACGACGCGGTGGCCGAGGACGAAGCAGGCCTGGAAGCGCCGACGAGCACCTTGATGGGGATCCCTCGAGAGCTTGTGCCCGCCGTGCGTGAGCTTCTGGCCAAACATCAGCACCCTTAACGGTGTTGAGAATCCGCAGGTTGGCAGCCACGCGCCGGAAGACGACCATCCAAGCAGCGGTGCTTATCGCCTGGCCAGGTCCACGTCAAAGTCGTTGGGGCGAAGGCCGGGATGAGGCCAGGTCGGTCAGCCGGGGGTGGGGCAGAGGGACATGGAGCCTTGGTGGGGAGGGTGAGAATGGCGGCGAAGGCAGGGCAGGGGATGCGGTGGCCAGGCGGCGACCGAGCGGTTGAGGCGCTGACCGCGCCCTGAGCGAGGGGTGCTAACCGATACCGAGCAAGGCAGTGGCAAGTGCCAGTCCCAGGCGAGGTGGCGCAATCCTTGAGCGATGTTGTCGGCCCTGCATGCCTCGCCCAAGCACGAAACTTGGCCGCCACTGCAGCCTGCTTAGAGTCTGGGGTAATGAGCGCAACTGGCAGGCGGCTCACGCCGTCGGCAGCGACGACCTCGACCCGGATTTCCCGCAGGGCGCGGAGCTCCAGATGGTCTTGGAACAGCTGACGCACCAGCTGGCGAC
>DAIUFO010000447.1:0-3113 GCA_036844545.1 Chloroflexota bacterium | reverse complement strand
GGGCTGCTGCAAGGCTAGCGGCAGCAGACCCGACGAGCCGGTGCAGGTGGGGATGAGGCTGCGCACGTCGGCGCTCTCGCCCACCCGCACGTCGCGCAGCGGATAGGGTTTGACAGGCGCCTGCCACGTCCCTGTGATGAGCAGGCCGTCCCGGTCGGCCGACGGGATCCAGGCCGGACGGCCGCTCTCGGGCCGCCCAAGCGAGCAGGAGTTCATGCCCAGCACACCGCCCGGCACGTTGGAGGCGCCTACAACCTCGGTCAGCAGCTCGAGCGCCAGGCTGCTGAGCAGCGCGTTGCGGTGGCCTTGCGCTCCCTTGAAGTACATGACGGCTACCGGCCGGTAAGGGAAAGTCTTGCCGCCAAGGACGATGGTGCTGCCGATCCGCGCCGCCTCACCATACTCTCGAGCTATGCGGCGGATGGTCGCCGCCGGAACGGACGTGATGCGCTCGGCCAGCTCAGGGGTATACGTGCACACCTGCTCGCGCAGCAGGGCAAAGGCGGGCCGAGCCCATACGCCCTGAATCACGAAGGTACCCTCTAGCGCCGGCTGCCGCAGGTGTGGGTCGTCGAACGGTTTGGCTCGACTGTCCGCGTCGTCGAAGATAAGAGGCTTCGCCGCCTCTCGGTCGCGCACGTAGCGCCCATCCGGCCCGATAAGGTAGGGCGCATTAGTGCCACGGCGCAGGTGCTCGGCATCGTACAGGCCGTACTCGTTGAGCAGCAGGTTCAGGAGGGCCATGGCCAAGGCGCCGTCGGTGCCGGGCCGGATGGGGATCCACTCATCGGCTTTCTCCGCGGCAGGGCTCAGGAAGGGATCAATGGCGACGTGGCGCATGCCGCGCACGCGGGCGTCCGCGAGCCGCTGGGCCATCCCGGCACGCAGTAATAGCTGCCAAAGCCGGCGGCGCAGCCGAAGTTAAGGAGATACTGGCAGTAGTTCGGGTCCGGCTGCTTGGACCAGGCGGCATGCATCACCGCGCCCAGCAGGTGCTCGGCGTTGCCGCAGTGGTTGCCGGCCCCGGAGTTCCAACTGTTGGGTGAACCGAAGGCCATGGTGAACAGACGCGCCATATCGGTCTCGTCCTGCGCCGCCACCGTGCTGCTGAGCAGCAGCTTGCGCGGGTCGTCGCGGCAGATGTTGTCCAACCGCTCGGCTATCATGCGCAGGGCTTCGTCCCAGGAGATCTCCACCCACCCGGGATCGATGCCCAGGCCCTTCTCGGGGTTGGTGCGCTTGAGGGGGACGTTCACCCGTGCCGGGTCGTAGAGGGTCATGATGCCACTCAGCCCGCGCGGGCAGATGCGGCCGCGATTGGTGCCCGAGTCCGGGTTGCCTTCGATCTTGACCACCACGCCGTCGACGACATGCGCCTTGATGGCGCACACGCTGTAGCAGCCAGAACAGGTGGTGGGAATCCAGTGGTCGTCGTGCGGCATTCTGGCTTCTAGCCTCCGGCCGCGGCCTGCAGCACCATGATCTGCACCGGCACAGGCGAGCCTTGCGGCAAGGGCGTGTCCAGATCGGACACGCGCTCACCTCCGGCAGTCACCAGGACACCCGGCTGGAGCGTGCCGGCGGAAGTCATGAGCCGCCGCAGCAGTTGCTCACCCTGCATTCCCGCCAGGCTCTCCAGCGCATCCCGCAGACTTGCGCCAGGTGGGAGCTGCAGGCCCGTGCGCCGGCTCGTGGCGACGTCGCTGATAAAGCCCATGAGCGCCACCTCCACCGTCGTGCCCGAGTACGATGCATCGTCAGTCAAACCGGCCTCCACTCGGCGAATCTGTATGGTCCGGATGCTACGGCCAGCATAAAGGACGTGTGTGAGCGGTTGGTGTGCCTTGTTCGATCAATCGACGCGACTTCTCCGCTCGGCGCGCTTCGCATGACGCTTAAATACCAACCAGAAGATTTCACGGGCCGTTGATGGCCGATTTATGCCGCGTTAACAAAGCCAGGCGCATATTGAAGCGCATGAACGCGATGAAGCCCGACCTGTGATCACTCTTCACCCTCGCATCGTCTGCATCGTCGGCCGCTCTGGAGCGGGCAAGACGACGTTCCTCGAGCGGCTGATTCCAGCCCTCGGAGCTCTTGGGCTGCGGTCCTCGGTCATCAAGCATGGGCACAGCTTCGACCTGGACCGACCGGGCAAAGACAGCTGGCGCTTGACACGAGCCGGAGCTGCTGCTGTCGTGCTCAGTTCACCCAACCAGGTGGGGCTGCTTGAATCGACTGACGCCGAATGGCCGGTTGAGCGGCTGGCGGCGCTCACGCTTGGTCGGGCAGACGTGGTGCTGGCCGAAGGGTACAAGGCGAGCCGCTACCCGAAGATCGAGGTTGTACGCGAGGCCATGGGACCACCCCTGTGTCCGCGAGAAGAGCTGTGGGCAGTCATCAGCGCGCAGCCCATCTCGGGCTTCGACGGCGTGGCGCAGTTCCCACCCAGCGATGCGGCCGGCGTAGCCGAGATGGTCGCGCGAAGGCTTGGGCTTCACCCCTCCCAGCGCGCCAAGCTAGCCACCGGGTAACTGGCCCGTGGTTCTTGTGCTCATCATCCTCCGGATTCTCCACATCCTGGCCGCCGCTGGGTTGGTGGGCTCGGTGATCTTCAACTACTTCATCGTGCGCCGCGCGTTCAGCCTCATTCCGCCGGCGCACGCGGTGGTGATTGGCCAGCGGATAGGGACGGAATTCAACTACCTGGGGTGGACCAGCATGGCAGTTCTGGGGATAACGGGTGTCCTGCGGATGGCGCTGGACGGCCGGCTGCCGCGCATCATCACCGCCCAGTTCTACGCCGCGGGCAGCGGGCGGGCCATTGGGCTCATGATCATCAGCTGGCTGGTGAGCGTGGCCAGCGCCGCGGCCATGACAGCCTTTCTGAGGCCGGTGCTGATGTCCAAGCTGAAGGCAGAGTCGAACCCCAGCCTGGCCGACGTCGAGAAACGCCGCACCGCCCAGCTGGCCGCCAACCAATGGATGGGCCGGCTGCAAGTGGTGAGCCTCATATTCGGCGTCCTGGCGGTGATTGGTGGGGCTTCGGCGATGTACGGCGCCTGCGTCCCGGGACGTGTGTAAAAGAGCCAGCAGTGTGGTCTCTCGTCGGG
>DAIUFO010000446.1:0-3115 GCA_036844545.1 Chloroflexota bacterium | reverse complement strand
CTGCATGGGTTGGTGTGGAGGTTGCCCGTGCCCGGCGGAGCGCCGCACTGCGTGTCGCCGTTCGACGTCGACTGCAGCGGTAGACCCGCCCCCGCATCGGGCGCGCCCGCTTCGCCCACATCGAGAGCAAGTCCGGCCGGGTTGTTGCCAATTTCGCCGTGGAGCACGCGGAGATCCACGCCGCCGGCGACTTGATCCTGCGCGCCGGCCAGGCACTGAACTGCGTGCTCGAGGTCGGCGGCAAAGTGGACGTGACTAACGTCAGCAGCCGCCAGCTCCTGGGCCGCCAGGAGTCGCGGCCGGCGGCCAGCCAAACCAGCGGGGGCAATCGCCGGGAGTACTTGCGCGTGGCCCTCTCGCCCGCGGCGCCGATGCAGGTCCACGGCGACAAGCCGTCGGAAGTGTGGCAAGGGGCGATCATGGACCTATCCGGCGGCGGCGTGCGCGTGCGCATGGCCGATGCCCACCTGCAGGAGTGGGACAGCCACCGTGTGCAGTTCACGCTGGAGGGCGTGCAGGGCACGTTGTGGATGGATGCCCAGGTGGTCCGCACTTGCGAACCGCGGTCCGCCAACGGCGCCGGCATGTCGTACGGCCTCAAGTTCACGCAGATCGAGCCGGCGGTCCGGGAGACGATTGCCCGCTTCTGCTTGGCGGAAGACTTGCGACAGCACAGGGCAGCCACGAGCTCGTAACTCCGCGGCCAGCGGGCTGGCACAGCCATAGTCTGAACCATCTCCGAAACTGCGCAGTGCCGCGCATCACAAGCTGGGCGGACGCCATAACAGGCCCCGCGTCGGAGCCGTTCTGGAGGATGGTCCGCATTTCTTGCCACAGGAAGCTCCCTCTGTTAGAAATAGACACCGACCCAATGCGACGTCCCCCTCGCCGGCGGGGCCCAAACAGGCTCAGCCTCATCCTGCTGGTGGTGTTCCTCGGGCTTTTGCTGGGGGCCAGCGTCACTGCCTTCAAGACGCTCACGTTCGTAAGCAAGGTCTCCACCGCGGACCTTGGCGACAACCTCCGGAGCATCGTCACCAACGGCGCCCCAGCCGCATCTTCCGGCGCGGCGGCTCAGGCGCAGATGGCCGGCCGCATCAACGTCCTGCTGTTGGGCTATGGCGGCGTGGGCCACGACGGCGCCTATCTGACCGACTCGATCATGGTCCTTACCCTGGACCAGCAAACCAAAAAGGCGGCCATGATCTCGGTGCCGCGCGACATCTGGGTCAAGGTCCCCTATTCAAGCACGACCGGCGCCTTCAATAAGCTGAACGCCGCCTACGCCATCGGCGTAGACGATGAAAGCTTCCCGAACAAGGGCTCGGAGTACAAAGGCGCGGCCGGGGGCGGCTCTTTGGCCTCGACCGTTGTGGGCGGCATCCTGGGCATGAAGATCGACTATTGGGCGGCTGTCGACTTCCACGCCTTCCGCAGCGTCGTCGACGCGCTCGGAGGTGTTGACGTCAACGTCGAGAAGACGTTCACCGACCCGCTCTATCCGCGCAACGACGATCCCACTATCGACGCCAGTTGGATGACCATCCGCTTCAACGCCGGTCCTCAGCACATGAACGGAGAAAGAGCCATCGAGTACGCCCGTTCGCGCCATTCGCTCGAGGATGGGACGGACTTCGGCCGCTCGCGGCGGCAACAGCTGCTGTTGCTGGCGATCAAGAGCAAGGCTATTAGCCCGGAGGGGGCCACCAAGGTCTTTGGCCTCATGGACGCGCTCTCGTCAGACTTCAAGACCAACATGAACATCGGCCAGATCCGAGCCTTGTCCGACCTGGCCAAGACGGTCGACCCCAGCACGATCGAGCGCGTTTCCATCGACAACACGAACTACCTGGTAGATGGCGAGTCGAGCGACGGCCAGGATGTGCTGGTGGCGCAGGCTAAGAGCTGGATGCCGCTGCGCAGCTATATCGCCGGCCTGCTGCTCGATCCCGCTATCAAGACAGAGAACGCCACCGTCCAACTGTGGAACGCCAGCGGCTTGTCAGGCGCGGCGGGCACGGCGACGTCGATGCTGCACGACATCGGTCTGCAAACATTGCCGCCGCAAAACGTGGACTCCGCGGTCATCCAGCAGAATGAGATCCACGATTTCAGCCAGGGTAAGGACGCCTCGACGGTGAACTACCTGGCCAGCCTGTTCGGCGCCAAGGTCATCAATGACACGCCCACCCCGGCCGATCGCGCCGACATCAAGGTGGTTTTGGGGCGAAGCTACCAGCAACCAACCCTGATGGTCGACACTATCGACTCCACCATTCGGCCGCTGGGTTACGCTCCGCCGGTGGTTGAGACGCCCAAAGCCTCGGCCAAGCCGTCGGCGTCCGGAACACCAGCCGCTTCGGGCTCGGCGATTGCCAGCGGTACGC
This sequence comes from Chloroflexota bacterium, assembly GCA_036844545.1. Lineage (GTDB taxonomy): Bacteria > Chloroflexota > JAJPGV01 > JAJPGV01 > JAJPGV01 > DATGVV01. The sequence continues at coordinate 728 of DAIUFO010000446.1, read as the reverse complement.
CGGTCGCCAGTGTGAGAGCCTCGGCCTCGGCCTCTTCGGCCGTCCGCCCATCCGCCAGCGCCACCATTCGCGCGATTGTTACGCCAACGCCTGTTCGACGGTAGTTTGTCTCCTCGCACCCTGGAGCAAGCCCTCGCGGCTGAGTGGCTGTACACCAATGGATTGGGCGGCTACGCCTCCAGCACGCTGTGCGGCTGCAACACTCGCCGCTACCACGGCCTGCTGGTGGCGGCGCTGGAGCCGCCGGTCAAGCGGACAGTGCTCGTCTCGAAGCTCGACGAGACATTGTGGGTTGGACAAATCCCCTTCGAGCTGGGCACCAACGAGTTTCGCGACGGCACGTTTCACCCGCGAGGCCAGCAGTACCTGGCCCGTTTCGAGCGGCCGCTCGGTATCCCGACATTCACGTACAGCTTCCAGGGCTGGCGGCTGGAGAAGAACGTGTGGCTGGAGCAGGGGCAGAACACGACCTTTGTTCGCTACACGCTCCAGGAGGCGCCTTCGGCGTGCCGGCTGGAGGTGCGGCCGCTGTGCGCCTATCGGGACTTCCACGCCGAGCAGCAAGCCGGTCCGGAGTTCCAAGTGCTCGAGCGTGACGGCGGCATCGGCATCGAAGCATTTGCCGGCGCCCTGACGTACGGGCTGGACTGCGACCATCCGGCCGGTTTCGATTGCGACCCCGGTTGGTGGTGGAGCTTCCTGCACCGAGTCGAGAGCGAGCGCGGGCT
>DAIUFO010000445.1:0-3122 GCA_036844545.1 Chloroflexota bacterium | reverse complement strand
GCGGCAGCCTCGGCGGCCGCGTCCGTCGCGAAACCACAACACCTCGGGGGTGTAGAAAGGGGACGAACCCCTCACGCCACTCTCTTCGATTCTGTCGCATCCGGATGCAATGCCGCCAGCCGGGGCATCACGTGCTCGGCGAACAATCGCAGAGAGCGCTCGTTCTTCTCGCGCGTGGTCCAGTCCTTGCCGGTCACGATCAGCAGCGTGCCGAAGCCGCCGATTTCCTCATGGAGTCGCAGGATGCCTTGGTAGACCGTCTCCGGGTCGCCCAGGATGAACCAGCGCTGGTCGACCAGGTCGTCGAAAGTGACGTCCTCCACGGTCTTGCCCGCCGGGATGTAGTACTTGAGGTGACGATCCGCGAATTCCGCGATGTCTTCGACGTTGTCGCGGTCGACGCCGGCCCTCACGTCCGCCTTGGCCTCGGCCACGGAATCGGCCACGTAGACCTGGTGGCACACGATAAAGCGGCTGCGTGGCGCCGGCTGGCTTGCCGCCAGGCTGGCCTGCTCGAACTTGGCTGCCTTGCGCTTCAGCACGTCCGGCGTGTCGTAGCGCGAGTTCATGAGCATGTACCCGCGCTCCGCGGCCATCCGGACGATGGAGTCCGTCGCTGAGGCGACGCCAATGGGCATGTGAGGCTTCTGGTACGGCTTCGGCAGCACGCGGATGCCTTGGCCGCTGTAGAACTCACCTTGGTAATCGAACGGCTCCGGCGTGGTCCAGCATTTCAGGATCAAGTCGAATGACTCGAGCATCCGCTCATGGCGCTCGCCGCGATCGAGGCCGCGCTGCTCCATGCCGGATTTAGGGCCGCCCCCGCCGAAGCCGAACAAGTAACGCCCTTCGAGCAGGTGATCGCACGTGGCGGCTTGGGTGGCCACGTCGATGGGGTGGTACAGCGGCAGCAGGCGAACGGCCACGCCCAGCTTGATCTGCTTCGTGAGGCCGGCGGCTTTGGCAATCAGCAGGTCCGGCACCGGCAGGGTATCGGGCCGGTGGAGGCCGATGTGCTCGGCGATCCAGGCTTGCTTGAAGCCCGCCTCGTCGGCCACCAGCACCTCGTGCAGGTCCTCTCTGTACGCATCCGCCGCGGTCTGGCGATGGCGGATGCCGTTGGAGAACAGCCCTACTTCCATCCCACTAGCCTTTGAACCCCTCGGCCTCGAGCTTCCTCAGGAAGCTGCTGTCGATGTAGTCCGCGGCCTTTTTGCCTTTGGCGGCCGGGTTTTTGGTGGCCACCAGGTCGATCATGCTCTGGACGCCTGGTTCGCTGACGAACGGCAGGCCCTTGACCTTGAGGATGTTGGACGTGTCGTACGTCTCCGCCAGGACAAGCGGGTCGTCGACCTTCATGTACTTCTTGAGGATCGGCAGCGTCTGGTCGCGATTGGCCTGCATGAATTGGATGGCCTGGGTGAAGCTCCTGAGATAGCGCGCGGTCTCCTCGGGGTGAACCGCCACCCATTTGCGGTTGACCGCAACAGTAGCTTGCTCGTAGGTGATGTTCTCCTTGCCGATGTCCAGCACCAGGTTGAGCTTGAGGCCGTCGGCCTTGCCGAAGCTCCCGCCCGTCAGGATGGCCGCGTCGGCGCTGCCGGCGCTGAGGGCCGCCAGGCGCGCAGAGTCGCCGCCTTCCGGCAGTTGGACGATCTGCACGTCCGAGTAGGCCAGGTCGTGGCGCGGCAGCGCCAGCCGCAGCGCGAAGTCAGGATCGGTGCCGATGGCGCTTTCGGCGATGCGTTTGCCCTTGAGATCGGAGATCGTCTTGATGGGCGGCTTGGCGTAGATGCGGAACCCCAGGCCCGGCGCCGCGGTGGCGATCATGCTCAGATCCGCGCCGCCCAGGTCGGCTTGGACGGTGGCGCTGCTGCCGACGATGGCGTAGTCGATATCGCCGCCTACCAGGGCCTGGATCGTCTTGGGGCTGCTCGACACCAGGCTGGAGGTCTCGCTCAGGCCGTTCTTGGCGAAGATGCCGGCGTCCTCGGCGATGTAGATGGGCGATGAGTTGCCGGTCAAGGATGCGTAGCCGACTCTAATGCGCAGCGCGCCGCCGCTGGCCGGAGCGGGTGAGCCTGCCACCTTGGCTGCTGCCGATCCCGCCCCGGAAGCTGCCGGCTTAGCGGCAGCCGAGCCCGCGCTTGCGGCAGCGGCGCTGCTCGCGCCCGCCTGCCCCTGGGCTGCGCCAGTGGCGGCTGGGGCGCTGCTGCCACCGCAGGCGGCCAGCAGCAGGGCGAGGCCTGAGATGCACGCCGATAGTCGTTTTGTCATGAGCAAGCTCCTTTACGCATACCAGTCTGGGGCGCACGGTCCCTTGTACGGGCCCGAGCTCGATCCTTGCGAGATGAACACGGTTCGGTCGTGGCCGGCTCGATACTTGCCGCGCAGCCGCATCACCCAGCCGCTTGGGCGGCGCCGGCCAAGGCCTCCTGACGCATGGCCTGCTTGGCTACCGTCTTGGGGATCATGCCGAAGCGCTTGACGCTTGCTGGGAAATGCCGGCCTTCGTATTCGAAGTTGTGGGCCACTCCGGTGTTGGCGATGACGTAATCGAGAATCCAGGTCTGGTTCTCGCGGCGTCGCTTCAGCTTCAGCTCGGGCTTCCGGTTCACGGTTGAGCGATGGTAGCATCCGGCCCGTGCTCCGCATTACGGGGCCGGGATGCAGCAAAAGTTAACCCCTACCGTCACCCTCCCTTAACGAAGCTGGGTCGAGCTCAGCCGCCAGGTCGCGAGCCTCTGGCCCAGCCGCGGAAGCCAGGCCGCTAGGATGAGGACGTAGCCCGCCACGACCGGCGCATTCCCCGCCTTGCCGGCCGCCGATAGCCACACGGCCACGACGCCGGCATTGAACAGCGCTACCGTGACCCACGAACCAGGCGCAACATCGATCGCGCCCCGAGCCGCGACGGCTGAAAAGACCACCAGGCCCAGCTGCAGCACCCAACCGGCGAGAATGGCTCCGAGCGCTGCGGTCTCCACGCTGCCGGCTGGCAGCTGTCCTGTTCTGATGACGGTCACCGGCGCGACCAGCGCCGGCACCACGATCCATGCATAGGCCGCCACGACGTGACCCACGATCGGCTGGCGCCAGCGCACGCCGCGGCCGGCAGCAAC
>DAIUFO010000444.1:0-3125 GCA_036844545.1 Chloroflexota bacterium | reverse complement strand
AGGCGGGCTGTCCAGCTTTCAAGCGCCCGGTGTGCGGCCAAGGCTAGAATGCCGGCATGAGTCTCCGCAACGGGGCCGGCTACCTGGCCGGCCTGCGCGACGGCCGTGACGTGTGGCTGCAAGGCCGCAAAGTCGAGGACGTCACCACCGACCCGGAGCTGGCGCCGTTCGCTCATGCGTTCGCCGGCATCTTTGACCTCCAGCACGACCCGGCCCATCGCGAGCTGCTCACTGCCACATCGCCAACCACCGATGAGCCCGTAAGCCGGGCCTACCAGCTCCCCCGCACGACCAGCGACTTGGTTCGGCAGCGGGAGATGTTCGAATTCCTGGACCGCCGTTGCGGCGGCGTCCTGGGCCGCTTTCCACAGCATATGGCGGTGGTGCTCTTGGGCCTCTACGCCCTCCGTCACCGGTTCGAATGCGTGAATCCCCAATTCCCGGCCAATGTCGAGCGCTACCTGGAGTACTGCCGAGAGAACGACCTATGCTTGGCCACGGGCTTCACTGACCCATCGCGGGACCGCTCGCTTGATGCTTCCAGCATGGAATACTTCCGAGTCGTGCAGCGACGGCCTGATGGCATCGTCGTTCGCGGCGCGAAAGGGGTGGCGACCATTGCCCCCTATGCCGACGAGTACCTGGGCCTCACTTCGCCGAGGCCCGACCTCAAGCCCGAGAATATCCTGTATTTCAGCCTGCCAATCGCCACCAAAGGCCTGAAGATCATCTGTCGCGAATCGTTCGCCCACGCCCGCCGGGCCGACCATCCGCTGAGCGCCGTGTACGACGAAATGGACGCGTGGGTCATCTTCGAGGACGTGTTCGTGCCCAACGAACGCATCTTCTTCGTGGATCGGGTGGACATGAACCAAGCGATCTTTTTGGAAATTCCCGCTGCATGGGGCTATTACTCCACCCTGATCCGAGCCGCTGTCAAAGTCGAGGCGCTGGCGGGCATCTGCTTCGCGGCGACGGATTACCTGGGGACGCGTCACGCGCCTCAGGTTGAGCCGCTGCTTGCGGAGGTCGTTACCCATCTGGAGAGCCTGCGGTCACTGATCCGGGGCGCCGAAGAGCATCCGGTGCTCACGGCCGAAGGTCTGGCCATGCCCGAGCAAAGGCAGGTCATGCTGGGCCGCATCCTGTCGCTCGAGCAGCATCCGCGCGTGCTGGACATCGTGCGGGAGCTGTGCAGCACGAGCATCCTCATGTCGCCCGGCGAGGCGGAGATGGAAAGCCCGGACATCGGGCCGGTGGTGCGGCGCTACCTTGCAGGCACAGACGGGCGGGCGCCGGAGCGTTTCAAGATGATGAAGCTGGCCTGGGATTATACGAACGGTTCCTTCGCCGCCCGCCAGCTGTTATTCGAATTGCACAATTCCGGCACGCTTGCTGCCAGCCGCGGCCGGCTGTTGGCCACCTATGATTCGGCGCCCCTGGTGCGTCTGGCGAGGCAGCTGGCCGGCATCGAGTAGCCAGCCGAATCCGCGCTGCAGCGGCAGTGACCTCGCTCACATTTTCTTCACGATAGGAAAGCCGGCGAGCTCCGTTCCCAGGCCACGCTCGCGGGCTTTGTGGTAGATGCAGGCAGCCATGGCCACGTCCTGGACGGCCGTTCCCACTGATTTGAACAGCGTGATCTGCTCGGGGCTGGTGCGCCCCGGAGCTTTGCCCACCACAACGTCCGCCAGCTCGTAGGCTTGTTCGGGCATGAACACGTCCTTGGCCGCTACCGCATCGCCGGCCTCGCCGAAAACGCCCTCCCGAGTATCGACCACCACGACGGCGCTGCGCTGGAAAGTGAACGGATCGATCTCGCGCTGGTCGCGGCGCGCGGTCCCGATCGAGCTCACGTGCGTCCCAGGCGCCAGCCACTCGCCGAACAGTACCGGCTCGGAAGATTTCACCGCGGCCACGATGATGCCGCAGCCGTCAACAGCCCGGCGGGGCTCGTCCACCGCCTCCACCGGCTTGTGCCAGGCCTGCGCCAGCTCGGCGGCAAGCCGCTCGCGGTTCGCCGGAGTGGGACTGTAAATCCGGATTTCCCGATCCAGGCCAAGCGCGTGCATGGCTTCGATCTGCGCTCTGGCTTCCGCGCCGGAGCCAAACACGCCGATGCATGCCGGCTCCTGGCGGGCCAGGCGGCGCGTGGCCACGGCGCTGGTGGCGCCGGTGCGCAGCGTGGTCAGGTGCTGGGCGTCCATGATGGCCACCAGCTCCCCGTCGGCGATGCGGTACAGGTGCACCTGGTAGCGGACGCCCACGCCCGCGGCCATGTTCATGGCCTTGAAACCCATCCAGCCCGACGCGTTCAGGATGGCTGGGCCAACCCGCAGCCAGCCCTTGCCGGCGGTGACGTTGAGGCGCTGGGGCTGGACCACCTGCCCTTCGCCCTGCTCGCGGAAAGCCTGCTCCATGGCCTCGATCGCGTCGGCCATGGTGACGCTGGCGCACACGTCCTGGTGGGTCAGCAGCAGCGGCATGGCTAAGCTGGGTTGCGGCCGACGAAGAACTGCGAGGGGTCGTCCTTGGTGGGCTCCAGCCCCGCCCGCTGCAGCGCGTCGCGCACGCGACGCAGCTGACCGTCGTTCAGCTTCATCACCGGCTGGCGCATGGGCCCGCCGTTATAGCCGTGCAGCCAGGCCATGTACTTCCATAGGTAGCGGTGGATGAAGTTGGCGCCGCCGTAGCTGGCGGCTTCGGCGTTGCGCGCCGCACGCACCGGCTCGATCTGCCAGTACACGTCCATGGCCCGATCGAACTGACCCTCGCGCAGCAGCTTGAAGTATCTGGGGACGCAATCGCCGAAATACTCGTAGTTGCTGGTGCCCATCCACTGCTGGCCGAACAGCTCGACCGTCAGCGGCGAGTTGGCTTCGAGCGGATCCGAGAACAAGACCTGCTTGTCGCGGATCATCTTCCAGAACTGGTACTCGCCGGCGATGCCCGGGCGGCCTACCTCATACTTCACCGCCACCACGTTGGACAGATCGGCGGCCTTGGCCAGCACATCCGGTGGGTAGCCGCTGGGATGGAGGCGGGCGAAGTTCCAATGGCCGGCGGCGAACAGCACAACGGCGATGTCGGTGCTGTCGCACACGTGGGCCAGGTAACGGTACAGC
>DAIUFO010000443.1:0-3130 GCA_036844545.1 Chloroflexota bacterium | reverse complement strand
TCGTGGGATAGCGCGATCCTGGAACTCCTTTGCTGCGTATTCTTCCTGCGCTCGCTTGAGACCACGAAGCACTGCCACTGTGAAAGGGCGTAGGTCTGAATCGATCTCGCGGCCGTGCTGGGTGCATACCCATATCCCGTTTTCGGCGCCACGACGACCTTCGGCCCGCATGGATCGGTCGAAGCGGGGGCCCTCCGGGGAGGCGGCGGTGATGTGCGCAGCTATGCCATCAGAAAGAGCAGCGTCGGCGACATCCGCGGGGCCACTGGTGAGTTTCAAACATACCGAGCAACGGTGCCCGGCTCTGGCAGCCAGGATTCTTCTAGTCCGTTGCGAAAAATCGTCTCTCATAGCTTATTCGACGGCCGTTGCAGTCTGCGGCTCAGAGGCCTGGCCCGATGCTTAACCTACGCAGCCATGACGCGGGGGGCTTTCTCTGCATGGCGTTCCTCCCTGTTGAGCCCCGAGGATACACCGCATAACCCCGCCAGAGGCGGCAGACGCTGGTATGAAGGAATCAGTTCAGTGTATGGTACGCGCAGACTAGCTGGAGTGTGCGCTTGCTGACGGCAGTGGAAGTGACGGCCATGTGCCGTCCATCGTACTCGCTCCTAGACGGGCGATGTCAGCTTGGTTTTGAAGCCGGTGAGAACCAGCACCACCGTCGCAGCCAGGCTGGCTTCGATGACGTGGGCGTCGCCGAGCGTCGGCAAATGGCTGTTGGCGCGCAAAGCCAGCGCGTAGCCGGCGGCCATGCCGGCCACAGCCAGCAGCCAATGCCACAGCAGACGGCGCAAGCCCAGGCCCATGAACAGGTGAACCGCCAGGGTGTCGATGAGCGCCAGGAAAATGGTGAGGGGGACGGCTGGGGTCAGCAGCCAGTCAATCAATGATGCCGCCGCCCACCACCACGTCCCCATCGTAGAAGACGATGATCTGGCCGGGGGAAACGGCACGCTGAGGCTCGTCGAAGCGCACGCCCACGTAGTCGCCCTGGCGCTCGACCCGGCAGCCGGCCAGCTGGCCGTGGGAGCGGATCTTGGCCGCCAGCGCCGCGCCCTGGGCCGGCTCGACGTTGAACGCCGGATCCCGCACGCGCAGGTCGCCGCGCAGGAGGTCCGGCTCCTGTCCCACGACAATCCGGTTGGCCTCCGGCTGCATGGCAACGACGTAGCTTCGCTCCGGCCGCGCCAGGTTCAGGCCGCTGCGCTGGCCGATGGTGTACAGCGGCAAGCCGCGGTGGGCGCCGACGACCGCGCCAGTCGTATCGACCAGCTCGCCCGGGGCGATGGCCTCCGGGATGTGCTGGGCCAGGAAGTCGCGGTAATCCTTGCCGACAAAGCAGATGTCCTGGCTCTCGGGCTTGTGCGCCACCGGCAGCCGCAGACGCTCGGCCTCGGCCCGGACCTGAGCCTTCGTCAGCCAGCCAAGCGGGAACATGAGCCGGCGCAAGCGCTCCTGGCCAAGCATGTACAACATGTACGACTGGTCCTTGGCCTCGTCGGCAGCCCTCAGCAGCTCGACCGTCCCATCCTCCCGATGCTGCAGGCGGGCATAGTGGCCGGTTGCCAGGTAATCCGCATCCAGCCCCAGGGCCCGCCGCAGCAGGAAGTCGAACTTGATGTGGTGGTTGCAGGCTGTGCAGGGGTTGGGCGTGCGGCCGGTAGCGTACTCCGCCAGGAAGTAGTCCACGACGTGGCGCTTGAAGTCGTCCTCGGCGTTGATCAGATAGAAGGGGAAGCCGAGCTGGTCGGCCACCCGGCGCGCATCCTCAACCGCATCGATGGAGCAGCAGCGGTTGCCGGCCGGAGTCTCCTCGGACCAGCCGCCCGCCCACAGCCGCAGCATCACGCCCACGACGTCGTAGCCCTGCTCGGCAAGCAGGCCAGCGGCAACGGAGCTGTCCACTCCGCCGCTCATGGCGACGACGACGCGGCTGTTCACCGGGCCAAGTCTAGCCAGCACCCCTCACTATCATTGAGGAACCATGGCGGCTCGGAAGTATCAGCCCAGAGAGTTCGAGGGTAAATGGCAGCGGGTTTGGGAGGAGCAGGGGTTGTATCGCACCGCCGAGGGGTTCGACAAACCGAGATTCTACTGCCTGGATTTCTTCCCCTATCCGTCGGGCTCAGGCCTGTCGGTCGGACACGGCCACAACTACATCCCGACGGACGTCTATTCGCGCTTCAAGCGGATGCAGGGCTTCAACGTGCTGCATCCCATGGGTTGGGACGCTTTCGGTTTGCCGGCCGAGAACGAAGCCATCCTGCGCCAGGTGCCGCCCGCCGAGACCGTGGCCAAGAACGTGGCCAACTACAAGCGCCAGCTCGGCCTCATGGGCCTGTCCTACGACTGGACCAAGGAGATCAACTCCACCGACCCAGACTACTACCGCTGGACGGAGTGGTTCTTCCTGCTGCTGTACAAGCGCGGTCTGGCCTACCGGGCCAAAGGCTCGCAGTGGTGGTGCCCCGAATGCAAGACCATCCTGGCCAACGAGCAGGTGGCGGACGGCTTCTGCTGGCGCCACGCCGAGACCCGGGTCGAGAAGAAGGACCTCGAGCAGTGGTACTTCAAGATCACCGCCTACGCCGACCAGCTGCTGTATGACCTGGACACCATCGACTGGCCCGAGCGCATCGTGGCCATGCAGCGCAACTGGATTGGGCGATCCGAAGGGGCGGAGGTGGTGTTTCGGCTCGACACCCCGCCAGGAGCCCTCACCCTGCCCTCTCCCGCCGCGGCAGGAGAGGGTTCTACGGACATAGTGGCGTTCACTACGCGGCCCGACACGCTGTTTGGGGCGACGTTCATGGTGCTTTCGCCGGAGCATCCGCTGGTCGACCAGATCGTCACGCCCGAGCAGCGGGCCACGGTGCTCGCGTATCAAGATCAAGCGCGCGTGACCAGCGAGATCGAGCGACTTTCGACCGAGCGCGAGAAGACAGGCGTCTTCACCGGCGCCTACGCCATCAATCCCGTGAACGACGAGCGCATACCCATTTGGATCGCCGACTACGTCTTGATGGGCTACGGCACCGGCGCCATCATGGCCGTGCCGGCGCACGATCAGCGTGACTTCGAGTTTGCCCGCAAGTTCGGGATCGAAATCCGGCTGGTGTTCACGGAG
>DAIUFO010000442.1:0-3135 GCA_036844545.1 Chloroflexota bacterium | reverse complement strand
TGGAGGGCCGGCTGCAGAACCGAGCCATCCGGGATGAGGTGAACCATCCGCCGCGGGTGCGACGAGAGCTGGAGGACGTGGCGGCGCGTCTGGCACACATGGACCAGATGGGAGTGGACGTCCAGGTCATCTTTCCAACCTTCTTCATCAGATACAGCACGAGCGACGCCGAGGCCGAGTGGACGCTGACTACGACCTACAACCGCTGGCTGGCCGAGAAGTGCGCCGAAACGAACGGGCGGCTGCGGTGGGCGGCGGTGCTGCCGTGGCTGCAGCCCGAGAAGGCGGCTGAGGAGCTGCGCTGGGCCAAGGCTCACGGCGCCTGTGGCATCTACAAGCGAGGCTTCGACTTAGAGAAGCCGGTGAGCGATCCGCGGTTCTTCCCCGTGTATGAAGAGGCGAGCGCGCTGGACATGGCTCTGTGCATACATACCGGCCATCCAGGCAAGGATCCCGGCGGCGATCGCGGAGTGCCGATTATCGGAGCGTTCAGCTCGCTGTTGAGCGGGGGGATACCTGCGAAGTTCCCAAAGCTCCGATTCGGATTCATCGAAGCGGGAGCATCGTGGGTGCCGTACGTGCTGTCGCAGCGCGCCGCGGAAACGCGGCAGGCCCTACGGGGCGAGCAGACCCGGTTGGCGAGCCTCAGGGAGATGTACGCGGAGCTGTTCCGCGGCAACCGGTTCTTCGTGACCATCGACCCGATCGATGACATCGAGTACCTGCTGCAGTTCGGGACCGAGGACAGCCTCATGATTGGCACGGACTACAGCCATACCGACATCTCGGCCAACTTGAGCGCGCTGGATGAGGTGCGGAGTTGGGCCGAGCAGGGCAAAATCAGCCAGGCCGTGGCGCAGAAAATCCTGGAGACAAACCCCCAGCGCTTCTACGGCCTGTAGAGGGAGCAGGAGGACGCATATGGGCAAACTGGACAGCAAGACCGGGATCGTCACCGGCGCAGGGCGCAATATCGGCGAGGCCATTGCCCATGCGTTTGCGCGCGAGGGAGCCAAGGTGGGAGTGGTCGACCTCGACCAGGAACTCGCGAGCAAGGTGGCTCGAGCCATTAACCAGGAGCATCCTGACGCGGCGCTGCCGATTGTGGCCGACGTCTCGTCCAGCGCCGACGTTCAGCGGATGGTGAACGAGGTGGCGGAGCGACTTGGCGGCATCGACATCCTGGTGAACAACGTGGCTATCACCGACCACAAGAACATCCTCGATCTCGAGGAAGACGAGTGGGATCGGGTCATTCGCGTCAGCCTCAAGAGTCAGTTCCTGTGCGCGAAATACGTCGCCAAACGCATGGTCGACCAGGGCCGCGGCGGGCGCATCATCAACATGGCCTCCACCTCCGGGCACATGGGCCGGCCGGAAGCGACGGCTTACACGGCGGCCAAGGCGGCCATCCTGAACCTCACCCGCTCCGAAGCGATCCAGCTGGCGCCGTATGGCATCCGCGTCAATTCGGTGACGCCGAACCAGATCGGCACACCGGTGGGGCTCGATCATGTGCCCGAAAGCCGTAAGGTCAAGAACCTTGTCGGCCGGCCTGGGAAGCCCGAAGACATCGCGGCCGTCGTCGTGTTCTTGGCGTCCGCGGATGGCGATTTCATGACTGCGTCCGACGTCCTGGTGGATGGTGGCGCGCTTGCCGGCGGCTCTGCATTCTCGAGCCCGGCAGCATCGCGCTAGGGTCGTGTCGTCGCCGTGCGACAGTGATGGGCAAATGATTGTCATCTACCACGCTGACTGTTTGGACGGATTCACGGCTGCCTGGGCGGCTTGGTTGAAGCACCCTGATGCCACCTTTGTCGCAGCTGGTCATGGGGATGAGCCACCTGATGTAACCGGCGAACGAGTGGTGATTGCCGATTTCAGCTATGACCTGGCAACAGTTCGCCGGCTGTACACAACTGCCACAGCATTCGCGCTCCTCGACCATCACCAGTCCGCGCTCCCGCTCCAGCATGAGCCGGGGTGTCTCATCGATCAGTCTCGGTCCGGCGCGGCAATCGCCTGGGACTACTTTCATTCCGAGGACTCCAACGACCTTCCTCCGCTCGTCAGGTATGTCCAAGATCGGGATCTGTGGCGGCACGAGCTCCGCCACACGCACGAGGTGCATGCGTACCTTTCATCGCTGTCTTACGAATTCGAAGAATGGAGCGCCGCTGCGAAGGCCCTGGAGGATGGCTTAGACGAGGTGGTCTCGCAGGGAGAAGCGATCCTGCGCTCCGCGCAAAAGGCCGTGGACCGGATGGTCAGGCGCGCCTATCTGGTGAATTTCCCGACTGGTCATGGGGAGCTGCGTGTCCCCGCGGTGAATACAGCAGAGCACGTGTCCGATGTCCTGAACGAGCTGGCTAAGGATCAGCCCTTCGCGGTGGCGTATGCCTACAAGGACCATATGTGGAAGTGCTCCCTGCGCTCGGCCGCTGATGGTGAGGATGTCGCGGTCATTGCCGAGCAATTTGGAGGCGGCGGCCACAAACATGCGGCCGGCTTCGAGACTGCTCGCATCGATTGGGCGATGGCAACTGCCTGAACAACGCCGGGAAAAGCTGGTACGAGATGCGCAACAGTCGGCGCCGAGACTATTCCTCAGAAAGACCCAAACCGGCAGGCTCTATGTTGGGACGGCGCACTCGGGCGTGTTCATCTCCGACGATGGCGGTCGCACGTGGGAGAGGCCGAAGCCTAATGTGCCCCATTTGGGGACGGCTTCGATTTTGGTCGACGCTGATGGTGTGCTGGTGGGCACCGTACCAGCGTCGTTGTTTCGCGCACACGGCGATGGCTGGGAAGAGCTGCAGGCGCCGCGGTTGGCCATTGGCAGCAGCAGCTTCCCGCCGAATCCGGAGCTCGGCGCCCGTACGCGCTGCTTGGCCGCCGATCCCAGCCATGCCGGCTTCTTGTACGCCGGCATCGAGGTGGGCGGTATGTTGGTGAGCGAGGATGGCGGCACAACCTGGGAGCCGGCCAACGATGGCCTAACCGATCCGGACGTCCACGAGGTGTCCGCCTCCCGCGGGACGGCTGGGCTGGCCCACGCGGCGTGCGGCGAGGAAGGGCTGTTGGGTGTGCGACGGAAAAGTAGGGAGGTCCGGCTGCCGGGCTAAACAGCGGTAT
>DAIUFO010000441.1:0-3145 GCA_036844545.1 Chloroflexota bacterium | reverse complement strand
CGCTTCGACAACTGTTTCAGGGGATTTGATGAGAGCCACGCCGCGTATAGGCCGACACCTGGCCCGCCCAGTCCTGGCAACCATATGCCGCGGCCTCATCGTCGCCGCCTGCGGAGGCGGCGCGGCGCCGCCGTCGGTCTCTGGAAGAGTCAAGAAAGGAAGTAGGAAATGATGTCTTCGGTTCTCAGGAAGGTCCCCGCGCAGATGGTCATTGGCGTACTGTTGCTCAGCGCATGCGGTGGGGCCTCGGCCCCGTCTCCGTCGCCCGCCAGTTCGCCGCCGGCGGCCAGCCAACCAGTCAGCGCCAAGCCCAGCGCCGTGGCCAGCGCGCTAGGCAGCGCAGCCGCCAGCAAGCCAGCCGCGGTCAGCGCAGCATCCGCCGCCAGCGCTGTGGCCGGCGGGCCCATCAAGGTGGGGGTACTGCTGCCGCTTACCGGCAGCTTCTCTCCTCTCGGGAAAGACAACCAGGACGCCCTAAACCTCTACCTGGATTCGATCCACAACACCATGGCCGGCCGCCAGATTCAGGTGGTGTATGCCGACGACCAGGGGCAGCCCGACGTGGGGCTCACCAAGGCCAAGGGCCTGGTGGAAAACGACAAGGTCAAGCTGCTGATGGGCATCACCGCCACGCCCGTGGCCTACGCGGTGGCTACGTACGTCAAGGACGCGCACGTGCCGCTCATGATCACCGAGAACGGCGGCGCTCAAGCCCTGACCACGGATCCCAAGTTCAAGAGCCCCTACCTGTCGCGCTACACCCAGAGCCAGACAGTGATCATGGATCCCCCGGCCGACTGGGGTTACAAGCACGGCTGGCGCAAGGGCATCGTGATGGCCTCCGACTATGGCGCCGGCCACGAGAACATTGACGCCTTTGCCAGCACCTTCGTGAAGGCCGGTGGATCGGTTGTCCAGGAGCAGTACCCACCGCTGGGCACGACCGACTTCGGCCCGTATTTCGCCAAGCTCAGCTCGGGCGCCGACTTCCTGGCTGGCTTCTTCCCAGGGGTCGATGGCCTGCGATTCATCCAGCAGATTGGCAACTATGCTTCCCGGAGCAAGCTCCCCATATTGGACATCTCGGGCGTCATGACTGGTGGGTCGGTCATCGCCGAGGAGAAGGATGCCGCCGTCGGGGTGATCGCCGGGCAACCGTGGAGCTCAGCCACGGATAATCCCGCAAACGCGGCATTCATGAAAGCCTGGGATGCCAAGTATCCCAGCCGCTACCCCTCTGCCGATTCGGCCATGGGCTGGGCCAGTGGCCAGATCCTGCAGGCGGCACTGGAGAAGGTGAAGGGCAACGTCGAGGACACAGACCCCTTCCTGCAGGCGCTGTATGCCACCAATCTGACCATCCCTAAGGGCCCTATCAAACTGGACGCCAACCACGATGTGGTCGAGAACGTCTACATGTACGAGATCGTCAAGCAAGGCGACCGCTACGCTCAGAAGCCGCTGGACACATACAACGACGTATCCAGCGCCTGGGACCGGACACCGCGGGAAGTCGAGTCGTTCCCATTTGGCAAGCTCAGCGGGCAATGGGTAGGTATGACCAAGGAGAAGCTGCAGACCGTGCTGAGCGCGCCCGCGAAGTCGTGAGCAGCTCGAGCGGCCAAGCGCCGTAGCTCGCCTCGAAGGAGCCTTTGACGCGCGCGAACAGGGTCATCATCTCGACGCCGGACATGACGCCGTTTCGAGACCTGCTCGATGCGGGGAAGATTGACGTGGTAGTCAGCAATCACCTCTTCCACCTGCGAGTTGCTGGCCACTGAGCACGCCCGCTGCCAGTGGGGGCACGGCTGGGAGCCCAGCTGGTGAGTTTTGCTGTGTCGTTACGGCTTGTATGGCCCGAGCTGCTGGGCGGCTTTGGCCACCAGGCTGGGATCGATCATCGAGTTGAAGTCCACCTTCCCTTGGACCTGGCCCAAACCATTGAAGTAATCGAACAGGTCTTGGATGGGCTTCACCGGCACCTTGCCGTCCGGGTCGATGGTCGGGTTCTGAGCGTCGGGCACGACATTGATCTTGTTGTCCTGCATAAGCTTGACCATGGCATCCCGGTTCTTACCATTGATGTACTCCGTCAGGTAGTCCCGCACGCCACGCAGCCAGCCGGTAAAGAAGCGTACGGCCACGTCACCTTTCTGCTGGAACTGGGGCGAGATCATGACGTGAGCGCCGGGAATGTCGGGCGAGATGTCCAGGGTGCGCAGCACCATTTTGGCGTCGGCATCGATCTCGCTGCGGCTGGCAAAGGGCTCGACCAGGAGCGCGGCGTCGAGGCCACCCTGCTTGAGCGCTACCAAAGATTCGGCAAAGGCGATAGGGGTCACGTCCACGTCCTTAACCGTGAAGCCGAACTTCTGGCCGGCCTTCACGATCGTGTAGTACAGGTCGCCGGTCAGGCTGGACACGCCAATCTTCATGCCCTTCAGGTCAGCGCCGGTCTTGTAGCGGCCGCTGCTGAGGTGAGCTTTTCGGACTGCGATGCCAATGAAGTCGTGGCCCGGCGCGAAGCTGCCGTCGTCAGCGGCCACCCGCAACGGAATGCCCCGCGCAACGGCGTTGAACAAGTTCAAGTCAGCCGTCGCCGCGATCATGTCGATTTGCCCGGTCGAAAGAGCCGGCATCGCCTTTGAGCCGCCGTCGAAGGGCTGCAGGTCGACCTGGATGCCCACCTCTTTGAAGTAGCCGCGCTGGATGCCGATAACCGACGGCGAATCTCCGACTAAACGCAGGAAGGAGGTGCTGACGGTTGCCACGGACGCGCTGCCCGATGGCTTCGCCGCCGTCGACGGCGATGCCGCCGCCGAGCCGCTGGCGGAGCCCGGTGTCTCGGGTTTGGCGCTGACCCCCGCTGCTGCCGCGGATGCCGGCGCTGCTGGCTTGACACCGCTGGATGGCGGCGCCGCGGAGGACGAGACCAGGGGCGGCGCGCCAGCCGAGCTGCCGCCGCAAGCTGCCAGCGCGACCATAGCGCCGACGCCGACCGTCGCGCCCAAGAATTCTCTACGGCTCACGATTGGCTTCATGCGGCAATACTATACGGAGCACACGAGTGGCCCGTGTTGCGGGATTCATAGAGTGCTGAGTCCAAAGAAGGAGGAGTCATGCTGACCGGAAAAGACCTCGAGGG
>DAIUFO010000440.1:0-3147 GCA_036844545.1 Chloroflexota bacterium | reverse complement strand
GGGCCAGCGGCTCCAATCGGGCCCTGGAGGAATGGGGCCGGGCCGGCATCTCCGCCGCGCGGCAGGACATCCAGGCAGCGCTGCTCCTGGCGCAGGAGACCGGTGCGAGCATGCCCTTCCTGGAACAGCTCGACGGCCTGCTGGAGCATCTCGACCCGGACAAGATGGCCGGCCTATTCAACCTGGGCATCGCCGACTTGAGCCCGCACGGCTCCGAGCTCCCGGAACCTGGGCCTGAGCCGTCCGGTTTCGACGGGCTGGAGGCAGCGCTGGAGCCAGCGGCTTCCGATGAGTCCGAGCTGTTGGCCGTCGACGAGCCCGAGGCAGCGCTGGAGCCGCTGGGTTTCGACGAGCCTGCGACGAGGCTGGAGACCGAAACCGAAGCGCCCCGCGAAGGCGAACTCGAGGCCAGCGGCCGGAAGCCGGACGACCCGCTATCCTGAATTCATGGCTGCAGCCCCAGACATCATCAAGGGCGACACGATCCAGCGCGAGATCCCGCCTTACACTTACGAGCCGGGCGACGACATGCCGGCCGAGTACAGGCAGGCGATCGTCCACATCCTGACGATCGAGTCACGCATCGAGAGCGAGTACCCGATGATGCCGGAGAAGACGCTGGTGCCGGCCATGGCCATGGCGCCACGGCCCGAGGACTGGGTGCGCTACGCCTCGTACTGGGCGCAGGAAGTCCAGCACGCCACCTATTGGATCAAGATGCTGGCCGAGCTGGGCGTGGATGCCATGTCCAAAGAGTTCATGTCCCAGCCGAAGCCGATCTACATCTTCGACATGCGGGACGATGCGGACAGCTGGGCTGAGTGGGCCTACTTCAGCTACTTCGCCGACCGCCAGGGCGCCTACATGGGCTGGGAGTGGATGGACTCGAGCTACGGGCCGTTTGCCCGCATCGCCGAGCGCAGCTGGCGCGAGGAGGAGGGCCACGCCCAGATGGCGCACGAGATGCTCGGATACATCTGTTCCACACCAGACGGCCGGGAGTTCGCCCAGAAGAAGCTGGGGAAGTGGTACCCGGCAGGGCTGGACATGTTCGGCAAGGCCGATTCCACCCGCCAGTACGACTACATCCGCTGGGGCCTGCGGCGCCGGACTAATGAGGAGATGCGCCAGGCCTTCAAGGCTGAGGTGGACGCGCTGCTGAAGAGCATCGGCCTCGAACCGCCGGACCCGCTGGCCAACCGCCGCTACGTGTAGTTGGTGCTCACCCACCCGCCCGAGTCAAACATGGGGGCTTCACCCCCAAACCCCCGTGCGACCGAGGGCTCCGGCGCAGAGATCCTAGATGTCATGGTCGAGCCTGAAGTCTGCTGCCGGTTCATGAATTGCTTGCGCATTGGGCGGAAAGCGTTTCGGCTTGACAAAACCACCGGCAAGTCGTCCGCGCCCGGTTGGCGCGACGTTGACCCGGCGGTCCTGTGGCAAGCGGCGCGAAGCTGCCCCGCCGGCGCAATCCGCATCGTCACCGACCAGGGCTCTGTCAAGCCGCGCTGGCAAGAAACCGACGCGTGGTCCATGGACAAGCACCCGGCCGCCGCGCGCCCGCATGACAAGAGCCGGGAGCCTTACCAGGGGATGGTCTAGAGGCTGATCAGGCCTTTGCGGGCGGCCAGGCTGACGGCTTCGGTGCGGCTGGCCGCGCCGAGCTTGGAGTAGGTCGAGGATACGTGGAACTTCACCGTGTGCTCGCTGATAGTGAGGGCGCGGGCGATGAGCTTGTTGGACAGGCCGTGGCTGAGCAGCTGCAACACCTCCAACTCACGCGGGGTCAGCGGCTCTTGCAGCGGGTCGGAGACTTCGACCGGGGAGGTCACCGCCAAGGCGGACTCGATGGGAAGCACGACAAGTCCTTGCGCGACGGCATTGACGGCCGCCAGGAGCTGATCGGCGCCGGAATCCGGCGGCAGCAGCGCCCATCCAGGCAAGCCCAGCCCCTGCAGGACGGCTGCCTGGCGAGAGTCATCCGAGAGCAGGACGATGGCGTGGCCCTCCGGCACGTCCTCCACCGCGACGTCGCCGGCAAGCAGGAGCACGCTTGGGCCGGCCTCCTCCGGCAGCGACGGCGCCTCGCCGGTGACCGCGATGCCGCCCTGCTCCAGCATGGCCCGCAGGCCCGCCCGGAGGGCGGGGACCGCGGCCACGACGAAGGCGGAGGTCACGCCCTTTCGGCAGCTCCGAGGGCCACTTCGAGGCGCTGGACGGCGCCGGCGCGGAGTACCTCCAGCAGGGCCGTCTCGCCTGGCCGGTGGGCAGCGAGGGCCTCGGCCATGGACTCCGGCTCGGGCACTGGCTCGCCGTCCACACCCACGACGACGTCGCCCAGCAGCAGGCCGGCGCGTTCGGCCGGACCATCAGCCCGCAGACCAGAGACGAGCAGGCCGGCGGATCGGTCGCGCTGGCTTCGGAGCTCGACCGGCCGGAGCTCCACGCCCAAGAAGGCTCGGGGCACGTGCCCGCGAGCCAGCCAGCGCTGCACGACGTGGCTGGGGATCGCCACGGACAGGTCGCCTCCCAGGATCATGGAGTTGATGCCGACTACCTGGCCGGCAGCGTCGATCAGCGATCCGCCGGAATTGCCGGGCGCCAGCCGTACGTCGGAGCGGATGTACTCCACCGTCCGGCCGCCCCAGCCCACCGGCATCTCGCCTATGCCGCTGACGATGCCGGCGGTGACCACGTCGGGCTGACCCCAGGGATGTCCGATGGCGAAGACGAGCTGGCCCACCCGCAGCGCTTTCGAATCGCCGGTCGGCGCCGGTTGAAGGCCTCCAGCCGGAACCTGCAGCAGCGCCAGGTCGGCGGCGGGATGGCGGCGGGCCACGTCTGCGGCCAGGCTTCGGCCGTCGTTCAGCAGCACCTGCACTGGGCCTTCGGCCTCACCCACCACGTGGTGGTTGGTAACGATGCCACCGTCGCTATCCCAGACGACCCCGGCGCCGACGCCGCGGCCGTGGACCCGGATTTGGACGACGCTTGGGCGCACCTGATCGATGACTTGTCCGACGGCCTGGGAAATGCCCTCACCTAGCCTCTCCCATTGCGATGGGAGAGGAACACTAGGTACGTTGGTCTCAGCTGCGCTGGCCAACCGTCAACTCCACCGTCTCGGGCTTGCCGCCGCGGATGACT
>DAIUFO010000439.1:0-3148 GCA_036844545.1 Chloroflexota bacterium | reverse complement strand
CACTCGCCGTACGGCCCAGGCCACATGTCGTAACCCGCCTTGGTCGAGATCACCAGCTCGTCACGATGTCCGGCCAGGTCGGTTGCCAGGATGTGGCCGAAGTTCTCTTCCGCCGAGCCGGGTGGCGGACCGTAGTTGTTGGCCAGGTCGAAGTGCGTGATGCCCAGGTCAAACGCACGGCGGATGACGGAGCGTTGCCCTTCGAGTGGGGTGTCGCCACCGAAGTTCTGCCACAGGCCAAGCGAGATCGCAGGCAGCTTGAGACCGCTGCGCCCGCAGCGCCGGTACGGCAGATGTCGGTACCGGTCCTCCGGCTGTTCGCTCACTGCTCGCTAACCGTCACTCGTTCCAGCGAACGACACCGCGCCCGTCATGAGTGCGACGGCTTCGGCCATCGTACGAGACTGCGGGGTGATGGTGGCCACGCGGCGTCCCCTAATTCCACACCTAACCATGCTGGACATTCCATCTACAAAATCTTACTTCATACGCCAGATAGGGTCTGGGCGCGTGGTCATACGTACGAGATCCCCGAGCGGATCCCGAGGCGCGCCTGGCCCGCAAGGAGAACGGGGTGGCGGCCAAGCTCAGCTACGCCCAAAGAACAGGAGGTCGAGTACGCTCGGCTCATCGAGCTGGGCGATGACGAGGCGCGCGACAAGCTCACCGAGGCCAACTTCCGCTTAGTCGTGTCCATAGCCAAGAAGTACATCGGCCGCGGGATGCCGTTTCTCGACCTCATCCAGGAGGGCAACACCGGCTTGATGCGCGCCGTGGGGAAGTTCGACCACCGAAGGGGCAACAAGTTCTCAACCTATGCGACCTGGTGGATCCGCCAGGCAGTCGGCCGGAGTCTGGCCGACCAGTCCCGCACCATCCGCATCCCCGCGCACATGGGGAATCTCATCAACAAGCTCGTCCGTGTATCGAGGCGTCTGCTTCAGGAGCTGGGCCGCGAGCCCGACAACGAGGAGATCGCGGAGGAGATGGGCATCACGCTTCAGCCGGATTGGCGGCTCGTGAGCACGCGCATGCCGCCCGCCGGCCCAGGGTGGCGGACACGGCGTACCTCGGCGCCGCGCTTCTTGGCGTGCCAGGCGTGGGCATAACGGCGGGTTTCGTCTTCACCACCCACCAGCTCGGCCTGAACGGCCGCGATCCTGTAGGGTGACCAAGATAACTACAGACGCAGCCATCGCGGCCGACAAGCTCTGCAAGCGCTACGGGGATGTCGTCGCATTGCGCGATCTGGACCTGCACGTTCAACTCGCCGAGGTCTTTGGGTTTCTCGGACCTAATGGCGCCGGCAAGTCGACCATGATTCGAATCATGTTGGGGTTTCTGCGTCCCTCCTCGGGTAATGTGCGCGTTCTTGGGATGGATTCGGTTCGAGATCACCTCGAGATCCTGCGACACACCGGCTATCTCCCCGGCGATCCCGCGTTTGATGCCGTGGCCACCGGTGAGCAAGCGTTGGATTTTCTGGCGTCGCTGAGCGGCGCCGAACCGCGGCGCCGCGCCGAAGTCTGTGAGCGGCTGCAGCTTGATGAAGCCACTCTGCGGCGCAAGGTTCGCGACTATTCCAAAGGCACCCGCCAGAAACTCGGGATCGTCCAAGCTCTTCAGCATGATCCTCGCTTGATAGTCATGGACGAGCCCACCGAAGGCCTGGATCCGCTGGTGCAGCACGCCTTCACGGCCCTGCTGAGTGACCTTCGCGCTGAAGGGAAGACGATCTTCCTGTCATCGCACATTCTGTCCGAGGTGGAACGTGTTTGCGATCGAGTCGCCATCATCCGCAAGGGGAAGTTGGTTGCGGTGGAAAACATCAGCACCTTGCTTGCCAAGCGAAGTCGCCACGTCGAATTGCGATTTGACGGCCACGCACCGGACCTCAGCGACGTCGCGGGCATTTCCTCTATCCGTGTAGCCGGGGATACCGTAACCTGCCGGCTGTCAGGGGACGTCCGACCTCTGTTGCAGCGGTTGGCCACACTGTTAGTGCGCGACGTCACCATAGAGTCGGCACACCTCGAAGACGCCTTCTTGGAGCTCTACGGAGAGACTGAAGCGTGAATCTGCGGCTTTTGCGGAGCATGTGGCGTCGCAATTGGGCCAAGGTCGTAGCGGTGAGTTGTGGCATGGCGTTGTGGGGATTTCTAGCTGCGGTCATAGACAAATCGATTCTCGGCATGTTGCGGGCTCTGCCCAAAGCCCTGCAGCAGTTCGGCTCGGGGAACCTGAATAGCTTCCCCGGCGTGATCACGGTTATGTTTGAGCATCCACTCGTCGTCGCAATGGCCTGCACCATCGTGGTCGGCATCGCCGTTCCAGCCATTGCCGGTCAGCGCCAGAGCGGCACTCTGGAGATGTTGCTGGCGCGCCCGATCGGGCGACCAACCCTGATTACCACGACCGCGCTAGCCGTGTTAACCATGCTGCTCGCCTCACTGCTGGCGATGGTGGCCGGCATCCTAGGTGGCTCAGCGATCGAGGGCCTGAATGACCAACTGTCTTTGGGAAGCCTCGTGGTTGTTTGGATCAATGCTGTGCTTCTCTACTCGGCGTTCGGTGCCTTCGCCCTAGCCGCGTCCTCAGCGAGCAATCGCAACGGCCCAGCGGTGGCCTGGACGCTCGCTTATCTCCTGGTCAACTACTTCTTCGAAATACTCGGTGGCTTCTGGGATGTCGCCAAGCCGTGGCAGCCGTATTCGCTCTTCCACCATTTCAATGCCCAGGAGATCCTGATGAGCGACGCCTCGATCTTCGACCTCTGTTTGCTGTCCGTCGCCGCCGCCGTGCCGCTCCTGTTCGCACTGTATTACTTCCCGCGCCGCGACTTGCCAGCCCCGGGCTGATCCCAGTGCAGTTACCGTCGAGCGTGGCAGCCCTATCTCGAGTCGAGTCGCTGAACCGCCCTGGGTTTCGTGGAGACCATCTCCTCGCCGACCTGCATGTCGACACTGCCCTCAAGGCCGAGCTGATTCGCCGGTGAGGGCCGTGGCGCTCGGCAGCAGCTCGAGCTGGCTACCGCGGAATGGGTCGATTGGTGGAACCAGCCACGGCTCCACACCGCCGCCGGCCACACCTCATCTGCAAAGCTCGAGGCCGCTCACTACGATGCAACCAACGCCGTCGTCCCGGCGGC
>DAIUFO010000438.1:0-3175 GCA_036844545.1 Chloroflexota bacterium | reverse complement strand
CCGCCGCGGCGGGAGAGGGTTTCACGCAGCCGACTTGCAACTGACCCGTCACAAACTTCTGCCAGGGACCACTTAGCGCGTGCTGCTGTACAGCAGCCAACAAATTGTCAATGCATTACGCCGGCTCGGTTGTGAGCCGGATGGCGATGCGAAGGGGAGCCATCAAAGGTTCCTTCGGCGCGTCACCCTCGCCGATGGTAAGCAACGGACCTTCCTCCCGACGACCGCCTACTTCCCGGCGCGGCGCCTCAACCTCAGGCGCAGCGGCAGGCGGCGCGCGGCGGCTCCTGCCAGCACGACCAGGATCGCCCCCGCGGCGGCGTAGAGCCAGCGCGGCGCCTCACTCCCCTGAGGTGGTGGCGCCGCCGCCACCACGGTCGGCACCGGCGGCGGGGTGGGCTGAGCCGTCGGTGTGGGCGGCGGCCCGTCTACGCTGAAGCTGAGCCTGGCTAGGGCCCCTACGCCAAGGCCGACTCCGGGGGCGTCGGCCCGGCCCAGGCTCACCAGCACATCCGAACGGTAGGCTCCGCCGCTCGCGCCGGCCGGCACCGCCAGCGTAACCGCCACAGCCATTGTGGCCTTAGCCGCCAGCGCGAAACCGTTTTTACCGAACGCGATCCAGGAAGATGGGACCGGCTGTTCAGCCGCGCCTCCCGCGGGCCGGACCTGCAGCACGATGGTCGACTGCTCCGTTCCGGTATTGACGACCAGCAGCGGGGGCAGCTCGTACGTATGGCCGGGCAGCGCCGGCTGCGCCAGGGTGATCGGGCTGGCGCCCACCCCAACACCCACGTCGGCCAGCGCGGGCGCCGGCAGCGCCAGGGCCGCCAGCATTCCCGCGGCAGCGCAGCAGCTGCGCCTCATCGGGATGGCGCCAGCTCCGGGCACAGCGCTGCCTTGCCGGCGCAAACGTCGCGGTAGCTGGCCATGGCCGCCTCCGCCTCGGCGGGCCGCCCGGCCCCACGCAGCGCCTCGGCATAGTCAAGATACAGCCGCGGGTCCTGCAGCTCGAGCGCGCTGGCCTGTTGGAAGCGCGCGATGGCGGCTTCGTACTGGTGGTTCTCCAGCAGCGCGTCGGCCCAGTGCTGGTAATAGGCGGCGCGCCGCGGCGCCAGCTCTGCCGCCCGGCGGAAGGCATCGTTGGCCAGCTCCAGCTGTCCCGGGGCTCCCGTCAAGGCCCAGTATGCCCGAGCGTCGCCCAACATGACGTAGGCCAGCGAGTCGTCCGGCTGGGCACGCACTGCCGCCTCCAGCAGATCGGCAGCTTTCGTCAGGTGCTGTGGTGTCGGGCCGAAGTTCAGGATCGCGGCCGCGTACTTCTCCTGGTAATAAGCCTGGCCGGGCGCGAGACGGAGCACCTGCTCGAACCGCGGCAGCGCGCCTTCATCGCCAGCCTGGCTGCTCTTGACGGCCCGTTCGAAGTCGACGTCGGCGCGCATGGCAGGCGTCAGGCTGAAGACGCCGCCGCACAGACCGGCCAGCGCCAGGGCCAGCGGCAGCCAGGCCTTTGGCGGCGCCTCCCCGGGCTCTGCCGGCAGCCGCGACAGCGCCAGCAGCAGGCCCAGCAGCGCCCACAGCAGGGTCGTTGTGCCGGTCACGCCAAAGCCGAACTGGTTCCCGACGACGTAAGCCGCTGTCGCGCCCGCTAATCCCGCCGCCGGCACGCCGTTTTGTCGCGTCATCCGCAACGCGCGCCACAGCACCCAACCGACCAAGCCCGCGAAAGCCAGCGCGGCTGGCGCCCCGCCTGCCAGAGCCAGGTCCAACAGCTCGTTGTGGGCGCGATCGACACCGACCAGGGCGCCCTCATAGCGCAGCAGCGCCGTGGGATAAAAGCGCTCAAAGACGGGGCCGAAGCCGTCCGGCCCGTAGCCGAGCAGCGGCCGCGCCGCCAGCGCCTGCAGCGCCGCGCGCCAGATCAGCAGCCGTGCCGCGCCCGTGCCGCCTCCGGCATCCACCAGCTGACCGGCGCGGGCGGCCACGCTGGCCAGCGAGCCGCTGGCCAGCAGCACAGCCCCCGCCACGAGTGCGCAGCCGCCGATTGCCGCGCCCAACGTCGCCAGTCGCGGCCGCGCGGTCCGGGCCAGCAGCGCCAGGCAGCACACCAGCCCGGCCGCGGCCCCCAGCCAGCCCTCGCGCGACAGGCTCGCCGCCAGGGCGGCGACGTCGAGGACAATGGTCAGGCTGATGAGCCGCCGCATGGCTGCCGCCGCGGCCGTCATGTAGGCGGATACCGCCAGCGGCAGGACCATGGCCAGGTAGATGCCCAGCCCCGAGGGCGAGCCCAATGTGCTCACGCCGCGGCCGGTGTAGCCGTCGTAGCGTGGCAGCAGCTCGATTTGCCGCTGCTCCAGCAGCGCGTACAGCGCGATTGGCAAGCTGATAAGCACAGCCGCCCGCGGCACCTGATCGATCTCGCTGCGCGAGCGGATTGTCCCGGCCAGCGCCAGGAACAGAGCAACATAGCAGGCGTACGTCGCCAGCCCCTGCAGCCGCTCATACGAGCCCCACAAGCCGCGGCCCAGGTCGCTGCCCGCCAGCGTGGCCAGCGCCATGAAGGCCAGGAACAGCAGCGCCAGCGTCTCCGGCGCGCGGGCTGGCTTACACGGGCGGCCTCCGGGCCCGCGGCCGATCAAGGCGGAGCCCAGCAGCAGGCCCACGCCGGCCAGAGCCAGGCCTCGCAAGGCGACCAGCTTCGGTAGGTCGTACAAACGGTCGCCGGCCGGGCTGACGATGAGTGGGACGGCCACCGCGCCGATGCCAAGCCACAGACTTGCCGGTCTTTTCAGCCGCCGCTCCCAATGAGCAGCGGCGCCGAGAGCTGCACGTACGGCAACGTCCCCGAAGGCCAGCTGTCGCCCTGGTAAAGGCTCAGGTCCACCCAATACAGACCTGGCTGTGCCGTGGGCGGCACCCGGATGCGCCAATCGTCGGCGATGACCTCGTTCGGGCGCCACATCTCGGGCGTGACGTCAGAGACGACCAGGAGGTCATGATCCTCCGCTTCGATCGGCGGGCCCGCACCGTCGTCGAGTTTCAGATCGATGTTGTTGCCCCATTGGATTGGCTCAGCCGAGCGCCAAAATAGACGCAGGCGAGCCGTTCTCCCGGGCGCCACGCGGTCGTCTGCGCTGGACCAGCCCAGCAGCTGCAAGCCATTCTGGCTGATCAAAGC
>DAIUFO010000437.1:0-3177 GCA_036844545.1 Chloroflexota bacterium | reverse complement strand
TGGGCGATGCCTTCGGCCACGAATGGGTGCTGTGCCAGCCCGCCCGTGTGGCTGATGGTGTTAAGACGCAAGCCGTACCAGCGATACCACCAGTACTGTTGCAGGTGCGCATCAGCCACCTCGAGCCGCGGCGCTAGCTCGAAGAACTCGCGCCAGCTCTGCTGGCTGACCTCAACCGGGTGCAGCAGCTGCTGCCCCAGATCGTTGCCGACGGCACAGCCCAGCACCAGCCGAGCCCGGCTCTCCGGCCCGATGTGCAGCTTGTACTGCAGCCCGAGGTACACCACCCCATCGCTGTTCCAGCCGCCGAGGTGCAGCTCACCGCCCAGGCTGCCCTGCGCCATGTGCTCGTAGAACGGCGTGAGCCGCCATTCAGGCCGCAAGGAATTGCCCTCCGAAAGGTGCGCCGCGTGCGATTCCGGCGCGCGGTCCGCGCCCAAGGCCACGCGGTAGCTGAACACCGGCAGCTCCCGCCCGCGCAGCGTCATCACCTGACGCTTGGTGTAGTGGAAGGCGCCGCCCTCGAAGGCCACCTCGGAAACGACGTGGTCGCCGAGGGAGGGCATGGAGCGCTGCACGGTGTAGACCACCGGCTGCACCACGGCGGCGTGCGCGGTCGGGTTCCAGATCGACAGCTCCGAGACCAGCACGTCCCGCGGCAGAACGCACTTGCGCTCGCTGACCAGCAGGTCGCCGGCCATCCAGGCGCTGGTCAGCTCACTCGGCCGCCAGTCGCGCGACAGCGGCTTCACGTCCAATGCCTGGCCACGCTCGTCCAGCAAGGCGATGGTGAACGGCCGCTCCACGACGTGGTCGAAATAGTGGGCCTCGTCCCAGAAACCAGGCCAGTCGAGGAAGCTGGGGAACGGTGGCGCCCACACCAGCGCGCGCCCGCCGCCGAGATACCACTTGTCCGGCCGGCGCAGCTCTTCGAGGGGGTCCACTTTGTTACTCTACCCGTGCAATGGTGTGGTTGTGCCTGCTTCGACACGGGCAATCGCAATGGAACCTGGAGAACCGCTTCACCGGCTGGGTCGACGTGCCGTTGACCGAGGCCGGCCGGGAGGAGGCGCGAACCGCCGCCGAACGCCTCGCGAGCCAGGGAATCCGCTTTGACGTGGCCTACACCAGCGTCCTGTCACGCGCCACGGAGAGCCTCGACATCGCCCTTCGCGTGTTAGCCCAGCAGGATCTGCCCATCCACAACGACCCGGCCCTGAACGAGCGGATGTACGGCGATCTCCAAGGCCTGAACAAGGCCGAGACCGCCGCCAAGTTCGGCGAGGAGCAGGTCCACATCTGGCGCCGCGGCTACGATGTCCCACCGCCCAACGGCGAGAGCTTGAAGGACACGCAGGAGCGAGCGGTGCCCTACTTCCAGGCGCGCATCGAGCCAGAGCTGCGGGCCAGCAAGAACGTGCTGGTGGTGGCCCACGGCAACAGCCTGCGAGCCATCATCATGCGCCTTGAGGACCTAACCCCGGAGCAGATCCTCCAAGTGGAGCTGCCGACCGGCGTGCCCTGGCTGTATCGCCTCGGCGAGGGCTTGCGAGTCGAGGAAAAGCTGACGCTGGAGGCGGCGCCCGCCTCAGCCTAACCGGCTCGTCTACTCGACTTCGAGGATCATCTCCACTTCAACGGGGATGTTGTTGGGCAGCTGCTGCATGCCGACCGCCGATCGCGCATGGCGGCCGTTCTCGCCGTACAGCTCCACCATGAGGTCGGAGAAGCCGTTGATGACTTTGGGCGTATCCACGAAGCCTTCGACACACATGACCATGCCCAGCACCTTGACCACGCGCTTGACCCGATCCAGGTCGCCGATGGCTCGCTTGACAGACCGCAGGCAGCTCACCGCCACGAGGCGGGCGGCCTCATAGCCTTGCTCGAGCGTGAGCTCGGAGCCGACGCGGCCGTGGACAGCGATCTTGCCGCCGACGTGCGGCCCGTGGCCGGACACGAACAGCAGGTTGCCGACCTGCACCGCGCCCACGTAGTTGCCGGCCGGCGCCATGGTTTCCTCGAGGTTGAAGCCCATAGCCTCCAGCTTCTTTTCGACGTTCAAGGGACGTTACCTCCGTAGTTGATAGCGCTGGACCTTGCCGGTGGCGGTGCGCGGCAGCTCGTCCACGAACTCGATCCAGCGCGGGTACTTGTAGGGCGCGAGGCGATCCTTCACGAACAGCTTGAGATCTTCCTCGTTGACCTCTGACGATTTGACCACGAATGCCTTGGGCTTGATCAGGCCATCGTGGTCGGGCGCGCCCACGACCGCCGCCTCCTGGACGCAAACGTGTTCCATCAACGTCTGCTCGACCTCGATGGGCGAGACCCAGATGCCGCCCACCTTCAGCATGTCGTTACCGCGTCCCTGGTACCAGAACCAGCCGTCCTCGTCCTGGGCGAAGACGTCGCCCGTGCGCAGCCACTCGCCAAGGAACGTCGCCTTTGTCTGGCGGCGCTTGTTCCAGTAGGCGATGCACGTCGAGCCGCTCTTGATCAGCAGCTCGCCGGTGTCACCACGTGGCACGTCCTGCAAGCTCTCGTCCACGATGCGCGTCTCGATGCCGGGCACGGGCTTACCGGAGGAGCCGGACCGGACCGCGCCCGGATAATTGGAGATGAAGGCGTAAATGTGCTCCGTCGAGCCGATGTGCTCGACGATTTCCTTGCCTGTTTTGTCGAGCCAGGCATCGTAAATGGGCGCCGGCAGCGCCTCGCCCGCCGAAACGCAGAAGCGCACGGACTCGTAGGCATCCCCGGCCACGCCCGCGTGCACCGACGCGGCGTAGAACGTCGGCACCGAAAAGAACAGTGTCGGCTTGTGCTTCCGGGCAATCTGCGCGATCTTCGCCGGCGTAGCCCGGCCGGGGTGCAGGATGGTCGTCCCGCCGGCCAGCAGCGGGATGTGCAGCGAGCAACCAAGCGCGTAAGCGAAGAACAGCTTCGACGAGGCGAACGTCAGCACGCTGTCGTCCACCTCGAGGACCCCCCGGCCGTACTGCATGCAGAACAGCACATCCTGGTGGAGGTGGACGGTCGCTTTGGGGAAGCCGGTCGTGCCCGAGGAGTACAGCCAAAAGCCAGCATCGTCCGACGACAGCATCAGGGGCGGATACGTGGGCGAACCGGAGGAGAGAACCTGCCCCCAGTCGAGGGTGGCGCGGGCATTCTGCC
>DAIUFO010000436.1:0-3179 GCA_036844545.1 Chloroflexota bacterium | reverse complement strand
ACTGTCACGGGCAACATTGGGTGCGAGGCTCGCATGGAGTACACCAGTGAGGAAACTGCTCAGGAGGCAAGAGGGACATTCGCGCTCAAGCCTCTTCCCCAGCCAGTCGATTTTGGCTCTGGGTACGTAAGGCGGGCCTATTCGGTTATCGGCCTGGGGGGCCGGTGGCGCTCATTGCCAGATCGCGTTCTGGGCTTTTTCCGCCTTCCCCCTCGCTACAATCGCTTTCGTGCCTGAGGCCCTGTCCGACCACGACTTGCGGGAGATGCACCGGCTGATGGTCTTGAGCCGGGTGTTCGACCAGGCCATGTGCGAGCTGTCGAACAATTGGTTCCCCGCCGAAGGCGAGGAGGCGACGGTCGTCGGCGCCTACTATGGGCTGAAGGCAACCGACTTCGCGGCGCCCCACTACCGTGGGACGCACATCGTGTATCACATGCGCGGCGCCGAGCTGTGGCGGCTGGCCTGCCACGCGCTGGGCCGGGCCGACGGCTACACCCATGGCCGGGCCTTCGCCCATGGCGGGCCGGCCACGGATATGGGCCTGCTGCCCTGGCTGGGCGGCGACATCGGGCCGCAGATCGCGCAGGCAACCGGCGTCGCCCTCGCTTTCAAGTACCGGAACCAGGCCAACGTGGTGGTCAACGCCTTTGGCGACGGCATGAGCACCCGCGGCGACTTCCACGAGGCGCTGAACCTGGCTGGCATCCACAAGCTGCCAATCGTCTACATGGTGCACAACAACCAGTGGGCCATCTCGACCCATTCCACCCGCTTCCTGGCCAATACCAACCTGGCCGACCACGCCAAGGCCTACAACATGCACGGCGAGCAGTTCGACGGCAACGACCCCTTGGCCACGCACGATGCCGTCAGCCGGGCCATCGAGAAAGCCCGCGACGGCCAGCCCTGCCTGCTGGAGGCGCTGACCTGGCGGGTGAAGGGCCACTGGGCAGGCGACAAGACGGAGTACCGCGACTACCTGGCGGGCGAGATGCAGCCGCGGCCGGACCCCATCCCGCGCTTCGAGGAAGTGCTGGAGAAGCGCGGCACGCTGAAGGCCGCCGACCTGCAGCGCCACTGGCAGGAGGCCAAAGACCAGACAGCCAAGGCGATCGAGGAGGCTCAGCAGTCGCCCACCGCCGACACTGTCGGCATCGGGCTGGACGCCGTGTTTAAGCCTCGGACGGACCGCTGATGGCCGGCGCCGAGACTGCCCTCACCCTTGCCCTCGCCCGCCGCGGCGGGCGAGGGGAGGCGTAAACGTGGCGCACCGGATCACCTACGTCGAAGGCGTCATCGAGGCGCTTGCACAGACCATGCGCGAGGATCCGGACGTATTCCTCATGGGCCAGGACATTGGACCTTTCGGCGGCACGATGCAGAGCACTAAGGGCCTATGGGAGGAGTTCGGTTACGACCGGGTCATGGACACGCCCATCTCCGAGAGTGGCGCCGCCGGTCTGGCGGTCGGCGCCGCCTTGGCCGGCCTCAAGCCGGTGATGGAGGTGTCATTCGGCGAGTTCCTCACCGCCGTCATGAACGAGGTGGTGACCCAGGCGCCGGGCGTGTATTACTACACCGGCGGGCACTCGAGCTGCCCGGTCGTGTTCCGGACCAAGATCGGCGATGGGCCCTATCGCGGCCATCCCCAGTGCTATGAGGCCTGGTTTGCCCACATCCCCGGCCTCAAAGTCGTCATGCCCGCCTTCCCGGACGACTGCAAGGGCCTGATGGTGGCCTCGATCCGCGAGCCCAACCCGGTGCTGTTCGTGGAGGACATGTATCTCTACCACGCCATCCGCGGCGAGGTGGCGGAGGATCTCTACGAGACGCCTATCGGCAAGGCCCGCGTGGTCCGCGAGGGCAAGGACGCCACCGTCATCGCCACGGGCTGGTACGTCCACAAAGCCATGGCCGCCGCCCGCCAGCTGGCAGAGGACGATATCGAGATCGAGATCGTGGATCCGCGCACCCTGGCGCCGCTGGACATCGAGACTATCCTGGCGTCAGTCAAGAAGACTGGCCGGGCCGTGACGGCGCACGAGTCGTGGAAGATCGGCGGCTTCGGCGCTGAGATCTCGGCTGAGATTGCCGAGGAAGGCTTCGGCTCTTTGAAGGCGCCAATCGTCCGCGTCGGCGCGCCGCACACACCCATTCCCATCCCCAAAGCGCTGCGCGACGTGTTCCTGCCGGACGTCGATGACATCGTGGCCGCGGTCAAGAAGGTGGTTTCCTGGCGGAGCTGACGCCTTCGCAGGTGATCCCCCTCAAGGGGGTCCAGAAGATCATAGCTGCGCGGCTCCATGAGAGCCAGCAGAACGCGGCCTGGGTACCCTGCTTCGGCGAGATCGACGCCTCCGCTGCTGAGGACTGGCGGCAGGGGATCAACCGCGGACGCGAGCGGCGCCTCAGTTGGACGCACCTCGTGCTGTTCGTGCTGTCGCGCGCCCTGCCCAAGCATCCGCTGCTCAACGCCGCGATCGTGGACGAGGAGATTCGGCTGTACTCCGACGTCAACCTGGGCCTGGCGGTGAACCGCCCGGACGGCGCATTGTTCGTGCCGGTAATCCACGGCGCACAGGCGATGACCTTGGACGAGATCGTGGCCAAGGCAGACGAGCTGGGCGCCAAGACCAGGGACAACAAGCTGGCTCCGGCCGAGCTGGTGAACGGCACCTTCACGCTGTCCAGCTACGGCACGCTGACCGCCATCCGCTGGGCAGCGTCGATCATCAACCCCCCGCAGACGGGCATCCTGGGCGTGGGTCGCGTGGAGCAGAAGCCGGTCGTGCGCGACGGCCAAATCATGGCCCGCTGGCTGCTCCCGTTCAGCCTCACGTACGACCACCGCGCCGTCAACGGCATGCCTGCGATGGAGCTGATGGAGACCATGGCCGCGCTGCTGCGCGAGCCGGAACAGACTTTTGGGGGTGACGGTTTGCACGGGAACGTAGGTAGCGGTATTATGAAAGGTAAGGACAGCGCTTCCAGCGCTTCCTGATTTACCCCACTTCAGTCCTCCGCCGTGCGGGCAGCGCAGTTTTGCATCCGACCCGCGACACCGGCTGAGGCTCGAAATCAGAGGCTGTGCAAGACCGATATAGAGGTGGCGGCGTTGGCCGTCAAGGCGGCGGTGGTAGTGGCGGCGCTCCACGATACGGGGGCGGCGGGGGGGG
>DAIUFO010000435.1:1394-3193 GCA_036844545.1 Chloroflexota bacterium | reverse complement strand
GACGCCAAACGCCACGTCTGGGCGTTACCAGGTACTCGAGTCCGATCAGCAGCCACTTCTCCATGCCCAGCCCGGCCGGTCTCACGAACGAGCACACCAGGGTCATCGCCAGCGACAACACGGTCAGCGCGATACGGCAGGCCGGCGCCATATCTGGCCACTGGTTCCACATGCCGTAGGTTCCTGACAGGCCGGCCATCAGCTCCATGAACTGGCGCATGGTCAGGCCGAGCAGCGGTTTGTCCTCGACGTTGAGGTGGGTGGGGATCTCGTGTGTCAATGCCATGCCCCGACCCTCACGCCCCGATAGCGGTGCGGATCATGCCGGCGATGATCCGAGCCGACACAACCATCACCAGGCCGACGACGGCGCACCACATGGCGGATGTGCCGCGCTCCATGCGATGTGGGTTGCCAGCCGCGAACATGTACATGTAGGCGCCCCACATGAGGAACACCGCGGCCACGGCGACGCCGACCTGTGTGCCGATGTTCAACAAATTGGTAAACAGGTTGTTAATTGCATCCATGTCGAACCTCCTTGCGTGCTTCTGAGTCGATGTCGTGATTGCCCGTTCCCAGGCGAAACGTCCGGGCGAGCTCCAGCAGTCGCCGGCATTGGGGCCAGGGCAGCCGCGGGAAAATGGCCTGCATCGCCATCGACGCGGGTTCCTCGCCGCCGCTCGTTTCCAGCGCGAGCGCCCCCACGCGGCGCCGTCGCCGGCGTCGTTTGGCCAGCTTGTCCGCCTCGTCCTGATCGACCTCGTCGAGTGCCGGCCACTCTTGGTCGAGTAGGGCTGCGAGCTGCTCGTACGCCGGCCACTCATCGCCAAGCAGCGCCTCGAACGGCTCGAACGCCGCCCACTCGTCGCCGAGCAGAGCCTCGAGCTGTTCCTCCTCTTCCGCTTGCGTGGTGTCCGGGTCGAGGCTGTCCAGCCAGTCCGGGATATTGGTGAACTGAAAGCGCGCAAAGCGCGACTGCGTGTTCATGAAAGCTCCTTTGGCCGGCCTGCGCCGGCGAAGTGCGCTGCCCAGAAAGAGCTGGACAGCGGCATCTGGCGGACCACGTCCCCTTCCGCGGGGGCGTTGAGCATCAGGCCGTTCCCGACGTAAATGCCGACGTGCGTGATCCGGTCAGGGGACGGATAAGTGGATTGGAAAAACACCAGGTCACCGGGCCGCAGCTGATCAGGCGCGACCCGATCGGTCGCGTTGAACTGCTCCTGCGCGGTCCGGGGCAGCGCTATGCCAATCCGGCCGAAAACCCACTGCACCAGGCCGGAGCAATCGAAGCCGCCGGGGCTGCTGCCGCCCCAGACGTAAGGCGTGCCTATCTGAGCTTTGGCCAGGTCGAGCACGCGGGCTGCCGGGGCGCCCGGCGGCACATAGCCGTAGCGCAGCGCCACCGCCAGCACTTCGTCCACGTACCAGCCGGCATGGTTGTAGGCGAACAGCGCACCGCGTACGTCGCCCGCGCCGCCGTTGGCGCACAGGTAGCGCGCCATGGCGGGGATGGCGTCGTGGAAGTCGTAGGCATTGCCGCCATTTCCGTAAGCTGCCCAGGTCGCGGGCAGGAACTGGCCGTAGCCGATCGCCCCGGCTGAACTGGTGGCCATGTTCTTGCCGAAGTCCGATTCGACCCGGGCGACTCCCGCCAGCACCTGCCAGGGCAGGCCGCACGTTGCTGACGCCGTCTGCATCTCCACCAGTTGGTTTCCAGGCACGACCTCCGGCGTCACGGTGGGGATGACCCCCCCGGGCGTGATGCGGCCAAACAGTGCGGCCAGGCTGCTGATGAC
>DAIUFO010000435.1:474-1384 GCA_036844545.1 Chloroflexota bacterium | reverse complement strand
CCTGCCGCTCCAGGTCGGGCAGCACCAGGCCCAGAAGCGCCGGTCCCATCACGCCACCGCCTTTACGGCTGCCGCGGCGCCGGCAGCCTTTGCCTGCCCGCCGCCCCCGGAAGACCCGCCACCGGAGCCCGATGAACGGCTGCCCTCCAGAGCTCGGGCGGCTTGGCGATAAGCTACATAACGGCCGAAGCCCAGGCCGTCACCCATGTGGCTGCGCATCAACCCCGGCAGCTTGAGTGTGAGGACTACGACGGCGATGCCCAGGAAGTAGGTCAACAGGATGTCCGGGACGGGCATCAGCGTCGTGTCAGTGATCAGTGACGCACCCAGCTTCAGGGCCAGCACCTGGACGAACTGCACGAACACCGTCCCGGTGAACGTGGCCGACCACAACCGCGCCCAGGACTGGGTTTGCGGTAAGGCCCAGCACAGCAGCGCCACTGGCGCGGTGACCAGCAGCACGTCCAGCAGGGCCAGCCGCATGAGCATCTGCAGGAGCAGCAGCAGAGCGGCGATCACGTACACCAGGGCGGCCATGACGTTGGCCAGGGCCTGTGAAACCGCGCCGACCTGCTGCCAGGCAGGCAGACTGGCATTGCCGATCGCCGAGCACAGGGCGTTGTTGGCGTCGATTACCAGCTGCGCCCAGGACAGGCTGGTATTGACCAGCAACGCCGTCAGCACCAATCGAGGCAGGAGTTCTACGGCGTCGAGGTACTGCGCGCCGATCTGCTCCTTGACCATCACGCTGTACCCACTCCACAGCGCCACCAGCAGAAGCGCCAGGTTGGCGATGGTGCGCACCGTGCCCCACAGCGCGACTACCGTCGGACTGCCGTAAGAACCGACCGGCAGCGTCTGCGAGATGAAGTTCAGCGAGCTGTTCATCACCCCGTTCACGACGCCGCCG
>DAIUFO010000435.1:0-464 GCA_036844545.1 Chloroflexota bacterium | reverse complement strand
CAGACGCTGACCAGCACCTGGTTGAAGACGTCCTGCGCCCAGCGGGTAGGGTCCGGCAGAAAACTCTGCCCGCCGCCCGATGGGTTTGGTGCCGAGTTGCCCTGAGGAGCGGCGGCCGGCGCGGATGCCGCGGCTGGCGGTGGGTCGGCAGCCCAGGCCACCGGCGTTGGCGCGAATGACAGCACCGCCGCCACGCTGACTACAAGGAAAGGCAGGCACAACCGACCCGCGGCGGTCACGCCGTGCCCTCCGGGCGGAACTGCGCCAGCCAGTACTGATCGGAGTCACCGGTCAGGCTCAGCCCATCGCTGCGGACAGCGATGAGGGCTTGCGCGTGGGCCATGTCCCATCTCGCGCCATACATTGGTCCGCTGCTGACGGCCAGTGGTGGGCCGTCGACCGGTGGTGCGTTGCCCTCGATATGGCGCAAGACCAGGGGACCGTTGCCCTTGCCTCGCTCCAGC
>DAIUFO010000434.1:0-3204 GCA_036844545.1 Chloroflexota bacterium | reverse complement strand
CCAGCCGTCGTGGTTGTGCTCGTGGCTGTGGCCGTGAGCGTGCGCTTCCTCGTGCTCGTATTCCCACACCAGCTGGCGCCATAGGTTGTTGGTGCCCGTGTTGTGCTCGGCACGCTCTTCTGGAAAACGATGCGCCCTGATGCGCTTGGGCAGCAGCTCCGCCGGCGTGCCTAACGACGCGGCCCAGATCTGCTGCTTGGCTGCCTGCTCCAGGTACAGGACCGTGGTCACCGCGTCGGGTACATGGCGGCCGACGGTCACGCAGCCGTGGCCCTTCATCAGCGCCGCCGAATGGTTGCCCAGGCAGTCCGCCAGCTCGATCCCGATCCCCGGGTCGGTGATGAAGTCGCCTTTGAACACCGGCACGCCCTTGCCGAACTGCTTCGACTGCTGCGTGACCGCGTACACGGTCTTCCCCGCGGTGCTCAGCGCCGTTGCCATGTGCGGATGCGAGTGGACAATCGAGTTCACGTCGGGCCGCTTGCGGAAGATCTCGGTGTGCAGGGTGATCTCGTAGGGCGTTGGCGTGGCGCCTTGCAGCTTGTTGCCCTCGTAGTCGAACGTCAGCACTTCGTCCGGGTCGATCGACGGCTCGGGCACACGCAAGAACATCAGCACGAAGCCTCTGTTGTCCGGCAGCCGCACCGACACGTGGCCGTAGATTTCACGCAGCTCGCGCCACAGGAAACGGGCGCCCAGGAAGCACTGCCGGCGCAGTTGCTGCTCGATGTTGTCGCTCAAACGATCCTCTCCAGCGCGATGATTTGAGACTTCAGCTCTTGTCCAGGCCACGGTCGGCCGCGTTCTGGACGAAGGTGGCGTTGAGCAGCTTGCTGACGTCGAAGTTCTTGGCCTTGTCATTCTTGGCGGCGGTGAACGCCAGCGCGTCGACAAACTGTTCGGCTCTGGGGAACGGCAGCGTCGGCGTCACCTCGGCCATGAAGTAGTCGTAGGTGGCCGACATGGCGGCCTCGTCCTCCGATTTGAAGTACTTGCGCATGACGCCGATCGTGAAGGGTTTGTCCTTCTTAGCGCGGGCGGTAGCTCGGACGATGGAATCGACGTACTTCTGGACAGTCGCCGGAGCCAGGCTGCGCAGGCCGACGACCGTCGTGGAAGCGGCCGGGGTCTTGGCCGCGGCCATGTCGATGAGACCGTGGAAGCCCCTCGCTTCCAGCTCAGTGGCGTCGGGCAGGTTGTCCATGCGACCTTGCACGGCGCCGCCCAAGAGCGCCGCGGTGCCGGTGGCGTGCGTGCCGGTCGCGATCAGGGTCACGTCCTTATCCGGGTCCAGCCCCAGGTTCTTCAAGCCCACGCGAGTGGCCACTTCGACCGAGGTGCCGAAGCTGCCGACATCGACCTTCTTGCCCTTGAGGTCGGCCGCCGTCTTCACCTCCCCCGGCACGTACAGCTTGTACGGGTACACCGGGCTGACGTTGGCCACAACCATCAGGTCCGTGCCATTGGCCGTGGCGTTGATCGCCTCCGGCCCGCCGAGGTGGCCAAAGTGGACGTCGCCGGCCAGGATGGCGGCCATGGCGTTGGTGCCGCCTGTTACCTGCTGGAAGGTCACGTCCAGGCCGTTCTGGGCGAACAGGCCGGATTCCTTAGCCACCCACACCACGATGTTCGTAGCCGACGTGCTCGGAAACCCGGCCACCACCTTGGTTGGGCTGCTCGCGGTGGCCGCCACCGGTTTGGACGCCGCCGGCGAGGCGGCCGGCGGCGCTGGGCTCCCACAAGCAGCGAGCAGCAGCGCCAAGGTGACGACGAATGCGGGCAATCGGGCCAAAGTGGGGCCAGTATATAGGGGCAGGCCATAGTGACGTAACGAACGTCCTTATCTGATTCCAATGATTGGTTGCCACAATCTTACGGAGCAGCCGTGGCAAAGAGAACATCTCCTAAGCTCATCGCTCTGAGTTCGGCGGCGATAGTTTCCCTGTGGGGCGCCGGCTATGTGGCCACGCGTCCTGCCGCCGCGGCCATGGCCGCGTCCGAAGCGGCGGCAGCAGGCAACGCTGCGACCACCCCGCCGTCCGCCCCGATTGTCGCCCAACCACGAGGCCGTGGGGTTGATGACGAAGCGCCGCCGAGCGGGCTCCGTAGGCGAGGGGAAGGAGGCTTTGGAGACCGGCCTCCCTCGCCGTCAGCCACTGGAATTCAGGCGCAGCCTGTGCCCAAGCCCACCCCTGCAGCCGGAATCGCAGGCTCAGCCGCTGCTGCCACGCTCGTGAAAGACGGCACGTATTCGGGCTCCGGCATGGGCCGGCGCGGTGGCGTCAACGTGTCGGTAACTATCGCCAATGGCAAGATTGTGGCCGCGGCGATCACCAGCCTGACGATCCACTATCCGCACAACGTCATCAACAGCTTGCCGCCACAGGTCGTCGCCAAGCAAAGCAGCCAGGTGGACCTGGTGAGCGGCGCCACCGACAGCTCGCTTGCGTTTCGACAGGCGGTCGCTCAGGCACTGAGCAAAGCCAAGCTGGCCTGAGCTGCACCCGCCTTCCATGAGCATGAGTGTTGGCGGGGAATCCTCGCTGCAGCATCCTAAGCTCGTCCATTTCATTCGCTCGCCCAAGGGCGTACTGTTCGCGCAGCTCATCCTGCTGGCCGTGCTCGCCGCCACAACCGAAGGGACGCGCGCACTCATCCAAGTTTCCGCCGCCGCCGCGGCCGCAATGGGTATCGACGCGCTGCTGATGTGGCGCAAGCACCCGAAGGCCGAGTCGCTTTCAAGCGCCCTGCTGACAGGCATCATCGTGGCGATGGTGCTTAGTCCCGCCGAGCCGCTGTACGTGCCCGTGGTCGGCGCTGCAGCGGCCATTCTCTCCAGGCACCTCATCCGGCTCTCTGGCGTGCACCTCTTCAATCCGGCGGCGCTGGGAATCATGGCCACCTGGGCTCTGTTTGCCAGCCAGCAAAGCTGGTGGGGCGGCCTGGCCGACCTGCCGGGTCCGGACGTCCTGGTGCTGCTTGTGCTGGGCGCCATCATCGTCTGGCAGGTCAACAAGTTCCCGTCCGTGCTGGCGTTTCTGTGCGCGTACTTCGGCCTGTTCGCGTTAGAAGCCTTTTTCGGCAACAAGCTGGCGGTGGCCGAGATCTTTCGCTGGCGGCAGGGCCGATTTTACTTTGAAGAAGGCATCATCAGCCAGGTGCAGACGGTCGATCGCCCGTGGACGCACCTCCTGATCGATAACC
>DAIUFO010000433.1:0-3223 GCA_036844545.1 Chloroflexota bacterium | reverse complement strand
GCCGAGCACATCGCCTCCACGCCGTCCTTGGTTGGGCGCGCGCCCGTGCCGGACAGCACCAGCTCGTAGTTCACGAAGCGCCGCTGCCGGCGCCGGTCCCAGCCGCCGAAGGTCGGGTTGGCGAAA
Source organism: Chloroflexota bacterium (assembly GCA_036844545.1). Lineage (GTDB taxonomy): Bacteria > Chloroflexota > JAJPGV01 > JAJPGV01 > JAJPGV01 > DATGVV01. The sequence continues at coordinate 3,097 of DAIUFO010000433.1, read as the reverse complement.
TGCGAGCCCGCCGCCACGACCCGGTGCGGCAGCGCGGGGGCGAGCGCGCCGAGCACCGCCTCGAAGGTGCGGTAGCAGATGATCGCCCGCGGCCCGCCGCCCGCCGGAGGGCGCGGGTTCAGGAACGAGCCCTCCGCGGCCACAATCTCCACCGGCCGCAGGGCACCCTCGTTCATCGGCCCGAACGGATCGGTCAAGCACTTGATGGCGGCGTAGGAGTACGACTTGGTGTAATTCAGGTAGCTGTTCAAGCCTGATTCTGTTTGCGGGCTCGAGCCGGTGAAGTCCAGCTTGGCGCGGTCACCGTCGATGGTCACCGTCACGAACACGCGCAGCGGCTCCGTTCCGGGGCCGCAGTCGTCCATGAAGTCCTCGAAGGGATAGACCCCATCGGGAATGTCGCGGATGGCGTCGCGGATGGTCCGCTCGGTGCGGTTCATGATCTCGGCCATACAGGCCATGACGGTCTCGAAGCCGTGCCGCTCGACCAATTCCATCAGCCGCAGCTCGCCTACCCGCAGCGCCGCCCGCTGGGCGCGCAGGTCGCCCAGCACCTTGTCCGGGTGCGCGTATTGGCGCCGATGATGCCCAGGATGCCTTCCTGCTCGTGCCCCTCTCTCCAGACTTTCGTGGGCGGGATGCGGATGCCTTCCTGGAAGTAGTCGAAGATGCCTTCGACAGCCTGCGATCCTGGCCGCTGCCCGCCCACATCCGTGTGGTGCAGGATGTTGGCCGCGAAGCCCACCAGCCGTTCGTCGACGAACGCCGGCTGCACCAGGAAGAAGTCCGGCAGATGCCCCGAGCCGAGCAGCGGATCGTTGTGCAGGATGGCGTCGCCGGGGCGCAGCGTCTCGATCGGATGGACCGCCAGCGCGTTCCGCACCGCCGCCGACATGGCGCCCATGTGCCCCGGCGAGTAAGGGCCTTGCGCCACCATCCGTCCCGCTGGGTCAAACACCGCGACCGAGAAGTCCTGGCCTTCGCGAGCCTGCTCCGAGTAGGCGGTCTTGTGGACGGTGGTCCCAATCTCGACCGCAACCGACTGCAGCGCCCCCCAAACGACGGCCAGGGTGATGGGGTCAGGCATGGGCAAGCTCCACAATCAGGTTCGCGTACTCATCGACCACGGCGCGCGTTCCGGGCGGCAGGACCGTGGTGGACTCACGCTCCTCGACTATGCAGGGCCCTTCCAGGACTACGTCGTGCCCCAAAGCTTCGCGATCGTAGATGGGCGTTTCCACATACCCACCAGCTTCGGGGAAGTAGGCCTTCCGCCTGCCTTTCTGCGATGCGGCCGCGGCGCCGGAGCAGCGCGGCAGTGTAACCGTTGGCCCGGAGCCGGAGGCGGTCAGCTTCCACGTCGTCGCCTCGATTGGTTCGTTCGGGGAGGAATAGCCATACCGCAGCGCGTAGGCGGCGTTGAACGCGTCCCGCAGAGGCGAAACGGAAGCTGCCGACAGCGCGCCCGAAGGCACGGGCACCGTCAGCTCATAGCCCTGTCCGACGTAGCGCATGTCCGCGGTCCGCGGCACGGCCACATCGCCCGCCACCGATGACTCCCGAATCACCGCCGTTGCCGAGGCCTCCATCTCGGCGTAGATTGCATTCAGGTACTCGAAGTCGAGCTCCGTGAGCCGCCGCTGGTACGTCCGCGCGACGTCGAACTTCACCTCCGCCGCCAGCAGCCCTATGGCTGAGGTGACGCCCGCCGCGGCGGGCATGATCGCCCGCGGGATCTTGAGCGCCTGGGCCAGGCGGCAGCCGTGTACCGGGCCCGAGCCGCCGAAGGCGATGAACGACAGCTCCCGAGGATCGTGCCCGCGTTCTATGGAGACCACGCGCGTAGCCAGCTCCATGTTGGTGTTCACGATGGTGTGGATACCCCAGGCGGCTTCCTCGACAGACATGCCGAGCGGCTCGGCGATCTCAGATCCGATGGCCGCCCGGGCCGCCTCGACGTCCAGCTCCATCGATCCGCCGGCGAAGTAGGACGGGTTCAGGTAGCCCAGCACCAGGTTGGCGTCTGTCACCGTGGGCCGCGTACCGCCGCGGCGACAGCAGACCGGCCCCGGATCGGACGAGGCACTCTCCGGCCCCACCTGGATAACGCCCATGGCGACCTGGGCGATGGATCCGCCGCCGGCGCCAATCTCGACCAGGTCGATGGACTGCACGTTCATCGGGATGCCGCTGCCGGCCGCCAGCCCGACCTTGTGCAGCTCGAACTGACCCACCGTGTCCGGCTTGCCGCCGGAAATCATCGACAGCTTGGCCGTGGTCCCGCCCATGTCAAACGAAATCAAGTCAGGGCAGCCGGTCAGCTTGCCGTACGTGGCCGCCATCAGCGCCCCTGCCGCCGGCCCGGACTCGATCATCCGCACTGGGAATTGCTCCATCGCTTCTGACGTGGCGATGCCGCCGCTCGATTGCATGACGTACAGCCGGCCTTTACAGCCGCGCTCGTCCAGCGCGCCGCGCATCCGCCGCAGGTAGTCCTTGACGGCCGTCATCACGTAGGCGTTAACCACCGTGGTCGACGTGCGCTCGTACTCGCGGAACTCCGGCGACACGTCGGACGACAGCGTGACCGACACTCCCGGCGCCTCCTCGGCGAGGATCTCCGCCATCCGCCGCTCGTGGGCGGGGTTCACATAGCTGTGGAGGAAACACACGGCGATGGTGGTCATGTCTTCGCGTACGAGCTGGCGCACCACCTCTCGGGCCTGCGCTTCGTCCAGCGGCCGCGGCTCCGAGCCGTCGAACATGAGCCGCTCGTCGACCTCGCGGATCATGCTCCGCGGGATGAGCGGCGCGGGCTTCTCGATGAACAGGTCGTAGACCTGGTAGCGCTTCTCGCGCCCGATGATCAATACGTCGCGAAAGCCGCTGGTGGTGATCAGAGCCACGCCGCGGCCCTTGCGCTCGATGACGACGTTCGACCCCAGCGTGGTCCCATGCACCGCCTGCCGCAGGTCCGCCCAGGAGAGTCGGGAGCGCCCAATGATCTCGTCCAACCCTGCCAGGCAAGCGTCCGATGGGTCCGGATACGTCGTCAGCCGCTTCCCGGCCAGCAGCTCCCCGTTCGCCTTCTGCAGCA
>DAIUFO010000432.1:0-3225 GCA_036844545.1 Chloroflexota bacterium | reverse complement strand
TCCTTGTTGGCTTGCAAGTACTTGACGGCCTCGGACTGCCCCTGGAGAAATGCTTTGATCGCGTCCGGGTCCTTCTTGCTGGCCTGGTCGGTGACCTCGATCATGGCCGACTCGAAGTCCTTCAGCACCGAGCCGTAACTGAGTAGGATCTTGCCCTCACCGCGTTCCTCCAACTGGTAGCCTGCCTCAGCCGTCCAGTTGAAACCGGCCGTTTGGTGGCGCTTCAACGCTGCGGCTTGCTCCGAAAGACCGCCGATCGTGGCGATCTGCAGGTCCTTGCCGGCGGTCCAGCCCTTGGAACGCGCCAGCTCCAGGCCAAGCACCTCCGTGATCGACCCGTGGCTGGTGACGCCAATCGTTTTGCCCTTGAGATCGTCTACCGCTGAGACGCCGCTGTCGGAGCCGGTGATAAGCACGAATAGGCCGATTGAGGGTAGATCCTCGGCGACGATCTTCATCGGCGAGCCCTTGATTATGGCGTTGGATGCGCCGTCGGACGAGCCGAAACCGATGTCCACGCTGTTCGCGGCCATGGCCTGCATGAGGCCGGCCGCTCCGTTAAAGCCACTCACCTCGACGTCGAGGCCGCGCTTGGACCACGATCCGATCGACTGCGCCACATAGACCGGCAGCACGTCGAACGATTCGGCGACGGACAGGCCAACGCGCAGCTTCTTGCCCGCGCCTTGCGAAGCCGCGGCGGCCGAAGCTGGAGCGGAGGCGGCCGCTGGTTTGGCGCTTGCTGGTGCGGCGCTGCTGGCCACAGCCGGGGACGCGCTGGTCGGTTTCGCGCTTGCCACGGGCGAGCTCGGTGCTGCTGATGGGCTCGCGGCGGGGGCGGCCGACCCTCCGCAGCTGGCCAGGACGCTGGCAGCGGTCAGACCGAGTAGGCCGCGGAACAACTTTTTCACGCACTTATCTCCTGTTGCCGGCGGCACCGCGCTCGGTTAACCAGCCGGCGAATGTCTGCGGGATTGTACAGCCTGGCCTGTAACAGCAGCGCGCCACGAGTGGGCTCCAATGTGATCGACCAGCTTCGGAGAGACGAGCCGGGCGCCGTAGACCGCTGATATGATGCGCGCGTGAGCCTCACGGCGCTCCAGGAGCGGGTCTGCGCGCGCATTGACGAACACGCTTCCGAGCTGATCGATCTGTGCGTCGACCTCGGAAATACCGTCAGCCCGCACGGCCAGGAACGGCCCATTGCGGAGAAGATTGCGGCCTGGCTGCAACAACATGGAGTGCACAGCTGGCTCCAGCCCATCACAGCCGATAGCGCCAACGTCGTGGGCCTGGTTCCCGGGACGGGCGACGGCAAGAGCCTCATCTTTGACGCCCACACTGATACTGGTCCGGAGCTGTCGCCAGATGTGCCCGAACGCGTTCGCCGCATCAACCAGGCATGGGTAGAGGAAGGAGTCATTTACGGTGCAGGCGTGGCCAATGACAAGGGGCAGCTGGCGGCCTTGATGATGGCGGTCCAGGCGTTGCTTGCAGCCGATGTGCGCCTGGCCGGCGACCTGTACATCGCGGGCGTCGCCTTCGAAACCGGCTGGCCGTCGGTCGGCGCCAGCCAGGGCATCAACTTTCCGGGCGAGGGTTTTGGCACGTGGTGGCTGTTCAACCGCGGCGTGACGGCCGACTATGCGCTGGTCGGCGAAACGTCCGGGTTTGGGTTGATCACCGCCGAGTGCGGCGAGCTGGGCCTCGAACTGCGCTTGCATGGGCGGCAGAAGTACACGCCGCGCTATGAGCGGGGCGCCAGTTGGCGTGAGAACCCCAACTCGGTAGTCCACGCTGCCCACCTGGTGCCGGCAGTTGAGGAATGGGCGGTTGCGTATGAGCGGACTAACACGCTGGCCTTCGATCGCGGAACAATCGTTCCGAAAGCCCAGATCGAACTGCTGCATGGCGGCGCCAGCCAGACCATTCTGCACCTGGACGTACGCATTTTGCCGGGCGCGAATCCCCGCGCAGTGCAGCGCGATCTGCAGGAGTTCCTATCGCAGCAAGGCCTGTCCTGTGAGATTACGCCGTACCAGTGGTCGCGCGGCTACCTCGCGCGGGGCGCCGAGCCGCTCATCACCGCGGTGACCGACGCGCATGTAGCCGTGTTCGGTTCGTCTCCGCCCGATCCTCCGACAGAGGAAGTGAGCATGTGGCGCGACGTCAACATGTTCAATGAAGTGGGCATCCCTTCGATTTGCTACGGCCCACCGCGAGGGCAGGAGCCGTACAGCGACGACGGCAACCGAGCGGTACGAGCCCCGGATATGGTGGCGGCCACTAAGGTCTACGCCCTCACCGCTATGAACCTGTGCGGCGTCATCGAGTAGCCGCAATGCGACTTCGATCGCGCCTGCTCAGATACGCCAGGCGCTGAATCGCCGCTCAGTCGCGCGCAGCAGCTCATTCACAGCAATGGCGAACAGAGCCAGCGTGCTCAGCATCCCGAACGTCTCGGCCGATCGGAAGGTCGAGGTGAACTGGTGCACGAAATAGCCCACGCCCTTCTGAGACACAAACAGCTCCGCGAGGAGCACGCCGAGTAAGTTGGCGGCCATGCCGAGGCGCAGGCCCATGACGATCCACGGCAGGATGGAAGGCACCACCAGGTGCCGGAACAGCTGCCAGCGCGTAGCCCCCATGGTGAGGGCCGCTCGCAGCAGCTGATGGTCCACGGCGTGGCAGCCGGCTATACAGGTGAAGATGATCGGAAACACCGCGTGGACGAATCCGAAGCCGATCTTCGAGTTGGGGCCGATCCCCAGAAACAGGATGAATACCGGCAGGATCGTGATCTTCGGTATCCCGAACAGCATCACTACTATGGGATTGAACACGTCGTGGAGATAGCTCGACATCCCTAGTGCGACACCGAGCGGTACCGCGACGACGACGGCGAAACCAAACGCGAGCGCAAGCTCCAGACCTACGCCGGCGTACGCGCCCTGGACGTCGGCTCGACTGGCAAGCAGCACGATCTGGCGGGCGACGTCGTCAGGTGGGGCGAGGAACTCCGGATCGGCCAGCCCGCTTCGTGTGGCCCCTTCCCAGATCAGCAACAGGCCGATGACAGTGGCGATGCGCCCGAGGATGACCTTCATTCGTTCGCCGGCACGAGCTTGCCCATCAGTGTTGCCAGCTGGCTTACCGCGTACGACAGGGCGATGGTGAGGAATATCCAGGCGAACAGCTCCGGCGAGGACAGCCGCTCGGCCATCT
>DAIUFO010000431.1:0-3228 GCA_036844545.1 Chloroflexota bacterium | reverse complement strand
AGCAGCTGCGCGAGTGGAAGGCGCAGCATCCCGGCGCGGTCGTCGTCTCCTACGTGAACACGACCGCCGAGGTGAAGGCCGAGAGCGACTACTGCTGCACGTCCGGCAATGCCGTTCAGGTGGTGGAAGCCATCCCCGCGGACCGCGAAGTCTTGTTCCTGCCGGACATGTTCCTTGGCGCGCACGTGGAGCGCGTGACCGGGCGCAAGATGCACGTGTGGATGGGCGAGTGCCACGTCCACGCCGGCATCGATCCCCAACGATTGGAGGCGTTGGCGCGGCAGCATCCACGGGCTGAAGCCCTCATCCATCCGGAATGCGGCTGCACGACTCCGGCGCTGTACCTCGCCGGCGAAGGCAAGCTGCCGCTGCCCATACACGTATTGTCGACGGAAGGCATGGTCAAGCATGCCGCCGGCTCGGCCGCCTCTGAATTCCTGGTGGCGACCGAGATTGGCATCCTGCACCGCATGCGCCGTGAAGCGCCAGGCAAGACCTTTCTGCCAGTCAATCCGGAAGCTTCGTGTCACTTCATGAAGCGCATCACGCTGGAGAAAGTCAGGGATGCGCTTCGTTTCAATCAGTACGAGGTGAAGGTGCCCGCCGGTCTTGCGGAGCGGGCGCGCTTTCCCATCGAGCGCATGACTGCCATTGGCTGAAGCGCGCCGGGCGCACTTGCTGGACATCCTGGACCGCGCAGATGGTCCCATCTCGGGCCATGAGCTGGCCGAGCGGCTGGGAGTGAGCCGGCAGGTGATCGTGCAGGACTGCGCGCTGCTGCGGGCCTCCGGGCCACGAAGTGATGGCCACACCGCGGGGTTACCTGCTGCCGCGCCGGGAGACCGGCGTGCGAGCCGTGCTGGCCAGCCGCCACACCCGCGAGCACACTGAGGACGAGCTGACGGTGATGGTCGACCACGGCCTCAAAGTCGTCGACGTAATCGTCGAGCATCCGGTCTACGGCGAGTTGCGGGGCAGCCTCATGATGACCTCGCGAGCGGACGTGCGGGAGTTCACCCAACGGGTGGACTCCGGCGAGGTGGCGCTGCTGTCGGAGTTGAGCGGCGGCGTGCACCTGCACACGGTGGAGGCGCCCAGCCAGGAGCGGCTGGATCGCGCCCGAGAGGCGCTGCGCGAGCGGGGCTTCTTGGTGGAGTAGGTCCTCCGCGGGCGGCGGTCCTCCGCGCGGACGGCGGTCCTGCTCGGACAGCGGACCTGCGCGGACGGCGAGCGAGGAACGGCGGCCCGGAATATGCGAATGTCCTGGTATGGAAATTCAACTCGACGCGCCCGTCGCTTCGCGTGAGGGCGCCGACCTCGGCAAAATCGACAAGGTCATCTTCGATCCCCAAACGGGCGAGACCAAAAGCATCGTGGTCCGCAAGGGCATGATCCTGGCTCGCGACGTGGCCATCCCCACGGAGCACGTGCGCGTGGCGGCGGCTACGCGCGTGGAGCTGGACATGGGCAAAGACGAGGTCGACGCCCTGCCTGACTTCGTCGAGGCGGACTACTCTTGGCCGACCCAGAACTGGGTGGCGCCATATGGCTGGCCGGTCGGCGGTGTGATGTGGCCGATGGCCTACGTCGGCGCGGAGCCTATTGGGTTCATGCCCGGCATTCCCCCGCGGGTGCTGGATGAAGCGGCCGAGCTGGAGCGGCAAGAAGCTATGGAGAACGCGGTGGTGGGCCACGGCGCAGACGTTCTGGCCATGGATGGCGAGAAGGTTGGCAGCGTCCACAACGTAATGGTCGATCCAGCCACGCACAAGCCCTCGCGGCTGATCGTCAAGCGCGGCGTGCTGTTCACCGAGGATGTGGAGCTCCCGGGCGACTGGGTGGCCAGCCTGGCCGCCGACAAGGTTGTCCTCAACGTGGACAAGGTCACCGTCGAGCAGCTGGCAAAACACTAGCGTTAGAAGGCGTTAGAGCAAGCCTTCGCCCCACAGCATGTCCAGCACCAGGCTGGACATGCTGAAGTCGGCCGTCCCCAAACCTTCCCCCGTCAGGGGGTTGTAGAACTCGTGCTGGCCCGTCCGGAGCATGAGCTCGAAGGTGCGATTGGCCAGCTCACTGGCGATGTCTTTGTACCCGTGCTGAATCAGACCCCAGTAGAGGTACCAGTTGGTGTTGATCCAGGTTGGGCCGCGCCACACGGCTTGGCCGCGGAAGGAGGGGTCGAAGTTCGGCTCGTCTACCGCGACGGTCGGCACGGGATAGCGCGTCCAGAACTCCGCCGGATCCAGCAGGTGTTCCTTCGGCAGCCGGCGCACGACGTTCGGGTCCAGGTCCTCGAGGACGAGCGGGAAGATACTGGCGACGGTCAGGATGCGCAGCGGGCGCTCGTCATGCGTCCACAGGTCCCAGAATAGGCCGGTTTCCTGATCCCAGCACTTCAACATCAGGGCGGTGGTTACCTTGACCGCGCGCCGCTCCAGCTCGGCGGCCCGAGCAGCGTCTTCTTGGACCTCGCGTACGAGGCGTGAGAGGCACCGCAGGCCGTCGCCGTAGATGGTGTTGAACAGGACCTCCTCGACCTGGAAGGCATCCAGCCGAAGCATGGCCGCCTGATCGGAGCGCTCGGGCTCGTAGGCGTCGAACAGGCGCTGCATGGCCGCGTGCAGCTCCGGGGCCACCAGGCTGGCACGGCCGCTCATGCCCAGCGGCAGGTCGAACTTGGGCGAGGCGTCCATGCCGGACTCGTCCGGCTGGAGGATCGCCAGCAAGCCGTCGCCATCTGGGTCGCGATGCTCGGCCAGCCAATCGAAGAAGGCCAGGACGGGCGGCAGCACCTCGAGTACGAAGTCCTTGTCCTTGGTGGCTTGATAGATGCGCTCGACGGCCCGTGCAAGCACGGGCGGTTGGGTGGTGACAGTGAAGTGCGGATCGAGCCGAACGATGTCGCAGCGGGCAAGTTGCTCCTCGTGGCCGGCGGTGTCCCACAGCAGCATGTGCGGTAGGAAGCCGTCCGGTTGGACGCCCTGCACCAGGCAGCGGATCTCCTGTTTGGCCAACTTGGGATCGACGTGCAGCAGGCACACCGCGTGGAACGCGCTGTCCCACTGCCATTGGAAGGGATAAACGTCGGCCGACGGGCACACGAAGTTGTACTTCTTGTCGTCCCAATCCGACGTGCCGGCGAGGCGGTTGGCCTCGAGCACTCGGCGGGCGTTCTCGATGAGCGGACTGTAGCGGCTGTTCGTTTCCGCCATGACTGGAGAAGGCTAG
>DAIUFO010000430.1:0-3234 GCA_036844545.1 Chloroflexota bacterium | reverse complement strand
TCTTCCGAGTCTGTCACCGGCTCCAGGTCTGGCAGCGGGTCGTCGGCGGCGAAGCGGGTAAGGATCAGCGCCTCCTCGTCCTCGTTGGGGTAGCCGACCTGGATCTTGAGGAGGAAGCGGTCGAGCTGCGCCTCCGGCAGCGGGAAGGTGCCCTCCAGCTCAATCGGGTTCTGCGTCGCGGCCACCAGGAACGGCCGCGGCAGCGCCATGCTCAGGCCCTCGACGCTCACCTGCCGCTCCTCCATGGCTTCCAGCAGGGCGGACTGCGTACGCGGCGTGGCGCGGTTGATCTCGTCGGCCAGCAGCAGGTTGGCGAACACTGGGCCAGGCCGGAACTCGAACTGCGCCGTCTGCTGGTTGAACACCTGCGAGCCGGTGATGTCCGATGGCAGCAGGTCCGGGGTGAACTGCAGCCGCCGAAACGAGCAGGCGAGCGAGGCCGCCAGCGTCTTGGCCAGCAGCGTTTTGCCAACGCCCGGCACATCTTCGATGAGGACGTGGCCCTCGCACAACAGCGCCACCAACAGCAGCTTGGCAGGCGCGCGCTTGCCCACGATGACCCGCTCCACGTTGGTCAGCAGCCTCTCGAAGCCGAGCTCTTCCATCACCGCCATGGTGAAGTAATGCTACGCGGGGTGGCTAGCCGCCTGCAATCCTGCCGGGCGGCTGATCACGATCGTGCCGAATGAGGACAGCTGCCAGACGCGGATGCGAGCCTGTTTCAGCAGCTCCAGCACGGCCAGGAACGTGACGATCACGTCCTCGACGCAGCGGCAGTCCTCCAGCAGGAGATCGAAGGCCAGCGTACGGGCGGCGGCCAGCCCGCTTTCGATGCGGGCCGTGCGATCGGCCTGGCTGACGCGTGGAGCGAGTTGGGCCGCTTCCTCCGGCATGTGCTGGAGAGCGCGTTCCAGGGCGCGTTGGAAGCTTTCGATGAGACGGTCCAGGTCGAGCCCGGCCAGCTTGACCACTGGCGGGACTTCATCGGGCGCGCCGCCGGTGCGGGCGAACGTTTGGCCGCGGGTCTCCTTCAGCTCGCGGAGCGCCTCGGCCACCTGCTTGAAGCGGCGGTACTCCTGGAGTTGGCGGGCCAGCTCTTCAGCCGGGTCCTCTATATCTTCGGCTTCGAGGGGTGGCTCCGTGCGCGGCAGCAGGCTGCGCGACTTGATCAGCAGCAGCCGGCCGGCGACAACCAGGAACTCGGCAGCCGCCTCCAGCTTCATCTCCGCCCTCATCAGATCCAGGTACCGCATGTACTGGTCGACGACCAGCACCAGCGACACCGCCGAGATATCCAGCTCGTTGCGCTCGATCAAATGGAGCAGCAGGTCCAGCGGCCCCTCGAACACCGCCAGCTTGACCGGCAGAAGCTTGTGCCCGGAAGCGGGAGTCAATACAGCGCGTCCGCTCGCTGGAGTGCCTCCATCCGAGCATCGCGCGGCGGCTGATGGTGCATACGGATCATGAGCGCGACGTCATCGGGCAGCCCGGCCTGGGAGGCTAGCTGCGAGCCGGCGGCGGCATGGTTGGCCAAGGCCGCCAGCGCGTGGCCGCGGCTGGCCAGCGGCATCACCAACGCTGGCGGCAAGGTCTCGAGCGCCGTCATCAGCACGCGATAGCGCGCCCCGCCTGGCGCCAGGCTCTTGCCGACGTCGTGGAGCACGCCTGCTACCAGCAGGTCCCGATCGGCCCCCCAACCCCAGGCTTCCAGCTTGCCGGCCACGGCCAGCCCCTCCACTTGATCCGGCGGCGGCATGCGGCTGAAGAGATCGGCCTCCTGGTCGGTTAACCACATGGGTGGGGGCAGCGGCTGGCGAGCTCGCAAGTGCCTGGCTAACTGGCGGGCGGCGTGCAGTGTGGCTGCCGTCAAATCCCCAGCACGGCACGTAAGAGCAGATCCCTTGGCGGCCCGAGGACCGCCGATAGGATGTTGAAGCTGCGCAGGCCCGGGATGAATTGGGGCAGGAAGATCAACAGCATCAGGATACCTGGCCCCCAGTGCCCGTACTGGGCCAGCTTGGCGCCCATCTCCCGCGGCAGCACATTGACCGCCACATTGAAACCGTCGAGTGGGAAAATCGGCAGCAAATTGAATACGGCCAGGCCGATGCTGATGAGGATCAACGCCTCCAAGAAAGCGAACAGAACCCCGCCTATGTTGGCAGGAAGATGCCCTTGGCTTACCAGGTCCGGAATCACGTGGCCGCGGATAAGCAGCCCGCAGATCACGGCCGTGATCAGGTTAGCGACCACGCCGGCCACGGATACCATGGCCATGCTCTGTCGCCCGTTACGCAGGTTGGCCGGGTTCACCGGCACGGGCTTGCCCCAGCCAATGCCAAACCCGCTCACCAACATGATGAACAGCAGCAGAGTGCCCATAGGATCGAGGTGACGTATCGGATTCAGGGAAAGCCGGCCCAATTGCTTGGCTGTCACGTCACCCTCCGCGTTCGCCACGAATGCGTGGCTGAACTCGTGCACCGTGATAGCAACCAAGAACGCGGGGATGCTGACGACTAGCCCGGGATCCAACGTGAAGCCCGGCATGTTCGGGCGGGAGTATAGCGATAAACTGCAACCATGCCGCCACGCGTGACGCTCTACTCCGATTTCATATGACCGTTCTGTTACATCGGCAAGTCGCGTGTCGACCGCCTCGCCCGTGAGCACGACGTCGAAGTCGAGTGGAGGCCTTTCGAGATCCACCCTGAGGTCCCGACCGAAGGCGCCGCGCCGCGTCCCGGCATGGAGCGCCTAGGCGGACACCTGGAGCGGATGGCGAAGGACGAAGGGCTGGAGATGAGCCGCCCGCCGTTCAGGTCCAACTCGCACCTGGCCATGGTGGCGGACTTGTTCGCGCGCGATCGCGGCCAGCAGGAGCCGTACCACTCCAACATGTTCAAGGCCTACTGGCAGGATCACCGCAACATCGGCCAGCGCGATGTGGTCCTCGACGTGGCCCGCGAGAGCGGTTTGGACGCGGCAGAGCTGGAGAAGGCGCTGGACGACGCCCGCTATGAGCCGGAGATGGCCAGCGTCTACGACGAGTGCGGCCAGCACGGCATCAACGGCGTGCCCACGTTCATCATCGGCCGCTACATGGTCGTCGGCGCCCAGCCCTACGAGATGCTCGAGCGCGCCCTCACGCTAGCCGAACAGGAAGCGGAAGCCCCCGCCAGCTAGTGTAGGTCGTCAATCAGACGCTGCTTTATTCTGAGCTGCCAGAGCGGC
>DAIUFO010000429.1:0-3264 GCA_036844545.1 Chloroflexota bacterium | reverse complement strand
CGCCGGGCTGTACTTCTTGGCGATCTCGGCCCAGCGGCGCCCGCACTCGCGTGAGGATTCGGCAATATCCGGGGGCATGGCAAAGTTGTAGGGCGGGCGGATGGGGCCGGCCTTGGAGTAACCGGCAGCATCGATCCGGATCTTCTCCACTTGGATGTTGAACGAGGCGAACAGCTCGGCGTTGCGAACGATGGCCTCTACCGGCTCGGAGGCCCACTTCAGGTCTTTGTCCACAGCTTTGGCGCGCTCCCAGTCCTTGGCCAGGATGGCCTCCATCAGGACGATGGCCGGCCGCGGGCCCATGGAGGCCGCGGTGGCCCAGCAGGCCGTCGTCGTGGCCGGCGAGAGCTCGGCAAAGCGCAACGCCGCACCCTCGTTGGGCAGGAAATGGACGCGCCCCTTGCTGCTCTCGAGGCAGGCCAGCAGTGCGCCCGGATTGGAGAACTTGGCAGACATGACCGTGGGCGCTTTGGCCACCACCTTGCCCCAGAACTCCGGCGTGTAATCGAACCGGAAGGCGCGGGAATTGGCGTAGACCATCACCGCCAGCGCGGGGAATGCCTGCGACACGGTGGCGTAGTACTCGGCCGCCATATCCACGGTCAGCGGCTGCCACTGCGGCATGCCCAACAGCGTGCCATCGGCGCCAAGGTCACGCACGAAGCGCAGCCGGCGCACCACCTCGTGCATGCCCAGCGCGGAAGTGCCGATGAAGGTGGGGATGCGATGGTTCACTGTCGACATCAGGCAGTCGACAAAGGCCTCGTAGTCCTCGCGGATGAGGGTGGCGCACTCGCCGGTGGTGCCCAGGGCAATCAGGCCGGCGGAGCCGTCGGCGATCAGGTTATTTACCAGACGCTCCGTCTCGTCCAGATCGACCGTGTTGGTGGCGTCCCAACGGTCGGCGCCATCTTTCGCCGGCGTGGCGATGATGGCGTACATGCCGCGGAGGTCGGTGGGCCCTAACATGCGTGTCTCCTTCTAGGCGATGATGACGGCGCGTACATTCTATGCGCTCCGCGGCGCCGTCAGAGGTAGGCGATGGCGCCGCCGTTCACTAACAAAGTCTGTCCAGTAATCGCCGCCGCGGAATCGGAGCACAGGAACATCACAGCGGCCGAGACGTCGGCCGGGCGCACCGGTCTTCCAAGCGGCGTCTGATCCAGTAGTCGCTGGCGCCGGTCGCCTTCAACAGCTCGGCCCTCGGTCTCGGTGTATCCGGGGGCAACGGCGTTGACCCGAATGTGCAGCGGGCCAAGCTCGAAGGCGACAGCTCGCGTCAGATGAATCAGAGCCGCCTTGGCGGCATGATAATGCACGCCCTGGCCGCGGGTGTACGACAGCCCAGCTTGGGAAGCGATGTTCACCACGCTGCCACCGCCGGCATCCTCCATGAGCGCCGCGGCCTTCTGGAGGCACAGGAATGCGCCCTTGACGATCGTGCCGAACACCTTGTCCCAGTGCTCTTCCGAGATGTCCCGAAATGGCTCTCGGAACCACACCGCGGCGTTATTCACCAAGATGTCGAGTCCGCCGAGCTCACGCTGCACCGCCTCGAACAAGCCTGCCACGCCGGCTGCCGAGGACACGTCGGCGGCGTGGACGGACAGCGCTGCCGAGCCCTGTGCTGGGCTGGGATCGAGGTCATTGACCATGACCCGCGCTCCGGCTTGGGCGAGGTCAGCGGCAATCTGGCGGCCGATGCCCCTGGCCGCCCCAGTGACCAGTGCCCGCTTGCCCGAGAGCCGCGGCGCCCAACCTTCGGCTGTCATTGGGGAGCTCGCCCGTGCGCGGCTATGCTCGTACCTCCTTCACTATAAAAAGACCGACAGCGATTGTAGGCCCAAGACCGTTGCATCCAGAAGCACCAGCCGGCGCGCCAGCTTCCAACCGCTATTGGAGCGGCGCAGCACGTCCTGACGCTCTGCCGTCACAACGATCGGCGTAGGTGAGTCTCCACGATAGCAGTACAGGGCCAGGTTATTGGTGAGCTCTACCTCATCCGCGCCGCCAGGGCGAGCGCGCACGTGGACGTTGCTCACCAAGCGCCTGGTGCGCGTCGGCGGATTCTCGGCCCAAGCGAACTCTGAGCTGAGTCGGGCCACCCGTGTCTTCAGCGAGCCGAACGTCTCCTTGAAGTAGAAGGCGCGCTCGCTGAAGCCGGCGCCGCCAGCGCGCTCGGGAGTGAGGCGCACAGGCGCCCGATAGTCAATGTCTGGCGTCAGCAACTCGAGCCACTCCGTGAGCTGCTGGTGATCCAGCAGCTCAGCCTCCAGGAAGAGGAAGGACGCGCACCCGTCAGCGTGTTCCACCGCTAACGGGCAGTCATCTGTCCGATCCAACGCCGGTGAAAGGTGCGCAGTCCGCTTTCGCCGGCGTTGGACGGCCAGGCAACGCCCGGGCCCGCCCAATCGGCCAGCGGCTCGACGGTACTCATGCCCGGCATGCCCATCTGGTAGTTCAGGCGCACGTCCTGGAGCGCGGTGAAGACACTGCCTGCGGAGCGGCTGATGCCACTCCACACCGTCACGTCATCCTGCTCGAAGTTGCCCGATGGGCTGAACGTACCCATGCCGGCACGGTAGGCGCGGTCCTTGTACTCGGCAGAAGCCTCTTTTGGCGCGAGCACCCAATTCCAGACCTCCATCTTCCCCGGACCACGCGGCTGCCAGACCCGTAGGGCCAGGTACGCTGCCGGAGGCTGATCGAAATCGACCTTACCGGAGAAGTGGATGAAGGAGAAGTTGGGAAAGACAGTGCCGTCGTGCACTACGCCGCGGCGGGCGAGGTCGAACTGCGCCTCACTCAGCCGGCCGGGACGGAACAGCCGGGTGACCTCCGGCGGGTAGCCGAAGAACAGGTTGCTGTCGGGCGGCAGCCAGCGGATGCTGATGGCATGGCCGTCGCACTCGTTGACATGAAGTCCGAAGGCTCGTCCGGTGCTGCCGGCGGCGGCCGCCTCGGCCAACCCCGTTTGCAGCAGAGAAAGGTGCGTCATGTGCGTATGTGAGCTGTCGCCGCAGAAGTTCTCGGCTCCGGACTTCCAATCGCCGTCCACCCACCAGCGGTGTGGCTCACCCAAAACCTCCATGCCACCGTCGCTGAGATGGAACTGGATGTCGAGGTACCACTTGAACTTGCCCAGATAGTCCGGCAGGCCGGGAGCATTGGGGTCGAGATTGGCAAACACCAGACCGCAATAAGTGCTGACCTGCGCGGCCTCGAACAGGCCCCACTCGGACAGGTCGAGCTGCCGGTAGGCGT
>DAIUFO010000428.1:0-3278 GCA_036844545.1 Chloroflexota bacterium | reverse complement strand
GGGGTAAGACATGGGCGTGCAAGGTCGAGTGGCGCTGGTAACCGGGGCCGGGAGTGGCATTGGCGAATGCCTCGCGCACACCCTCGCGGGGCACGGCGCTTCGGTCATCGTCAACGATGTGGCGTCGAGTTCCGCCTGTCGGGTGGCGTCGGAGATCGCTGGCGCGGGCGGCCGTGCGGTGGCCGCCGTTGGCAGCGTGGCCATCGCCGAGGACGCCGAGAAGATGGTCCGGCAGGCGACCGAGACATTTGGCCGGCTCGACATCCTGGTGAATAACGCGGGCATTGGCCGCAACGCGGCCCTGCACCGCCTTAGCGAGGCGGATTGGGACGCGGTCATCGACGTCAACTTGAAAGGTGTGTTCTTGTGCTCCCAGGCGGCGGTGCGGTTGATGCGAGAGCAGCGCTACGGACGCATCGTCAACATCGCCTCCCGCGCCTGGCTGGGCTGGTACGGGCAGGCTAACTATGCCGCCTCAAAGGGCGGCGTGGTCAGTCTCACGCGCACGTTGGCGATCGAGCTGGCGGCGCGTGGCATCACCGCGAACTGCATCGCTCCGGGGCAGATGGAGACACCACTGACCTACAAGGAGAACCCTCCAGAGGTAATCGAGCGCCTGCTCAAGGCTCAACCGACGGGCCATTTCGGCAAACCCGAGGATATCGCCTGGGCGGCGCTGTTCTTCGCTTCGGACGAGGCCGGCTATGTCACTGGCCAAACGTTATATGTCTGCGGCGGTAAGAGCATCTTCGCGCGCCCGGATCCGCCGTCCTAATGGAACCCACATCCAGCATCCCAAAGGGAGCCGTTCATGAGCTTTAAGGCCTTCGCCACGAGCTTGGTAGCCGCTGCCGCGCTCATCCTAGCTGCTTGCGGTCAGGCGGCGGGGCCGGCGAGCCCATCTGCGCGGCTCGGCAGCCAGGCAGCCGCGAGCCGGCCATCGACCGCTGGTGGATCGAGCACACAGGTCTCTGTGCCCGCGCGCAGCGGCCAAACGACCAAGCTCACCATGTCATACAGCAATGTCGTCCTGGACGACGTACCGCTGTGGGTGGCCTATGAAGCGGGGTCCTTTCGCGATAACGGGATCGATGTCGATCTAAGGCTCGTCGAGAGCTCGACCGGCATCGCCGCCCTGACCTCTGGCGAGATACAGGTTGCCAGCCTGGGCGGCTCCGAAGCAATGAGCGCGGCAGCCGGCGGCGCCAGATTGGCCATACTGGCGGTGATAACACCGGTCTATCCCTACATTTTCGAGGTGGCCAGCAGCGTCAACACGCTGGACGACCTCAGGGGCAAGAAGGTGGGCGTGAGCAAGATCGGATCGTCATCCGATATCGCGACCCGCGTTGGATTGGGCCAGGTCGGCTTGAACCCCGATAAGGATGTCGTCATCGTTCAGGTAGGCTCCGCCGCCGCCCGCACGGCGGCTATAGCTAATGGCGCCATCCAAGGCGCTCTGGTCGAGCCGCCCGATAATCTCGAACTGGAGAAACGGGGACTCCATCCGCTGTTCGATCTGGCGGCACTCAAGCTGCCGGCAGTGAACACCTGTGTTGTCACCACCCAGCCCTACCTTGACGCTCACCGCGATGTGGCTCAGAAGGTGATCGACGCGGTGGTCGCAGGTATCGCCAGGGAAAAGGCCGACAAGGCGTTTGCCGTGGATGTGATGAAGAAATACTTCAAGTCCGACGACACCAAAGGATTAAGCGCTGCTTATGACTTCCATGTGAAGGAAATCGTCCCGTCGCTACCCTATCCGCGGCCGGAGAACTTCGCAGCCTCCAAGGACCTGCTATCGAAGATTGATCCAAAGCTGACTACGTTCGACGTCACGAGAATTATCGATTCGTCGCTCGTGGAGAGCGCAGCCCAGCGCGGGTTGGGGGGTCACAGCTAATTGTTAGGGGCCGGTAGGAGAAGGAATGATGGCTAAGCTGGAGGCGCGCGGCGTGACCGTCGAGTACGTCATGCCGCGCAAGGGCGAACATCTCACAGCGCTGCAAAACGTCAACCTGGACATTGAAGATGGAGAATTCATCTCCGTAGTGGGGCCCAGCGGCTGCGGCAAGACCACTTTCCTGAACGCGGTGGATGGCCTGATTCCCCTCAAGCACGGGCGTATTCGCCTCGATGGGCGAGAGGTCAAGGGTCCCGGCCGCGACCGTGCTGTTGTGTTCCAGTCGCCCTCCCTCCTGCCATGGCGGACTGTCAGCGACAATGTATC
Organism: Chloroflexota bacterium; assembly: GCA_036844545.1. Lineage (GTDB taxonomy): Bacteria > Chloroflexota > JAJPGV01 > JAJPGV01 > JAJPGV01 > DATGVV01. Next base: position 1,048 of record DAIUFO010000428.1, on the reverse strand, counting down.
GTACGGTTTGGAGCTCCAGGGTCGCAAACGCGAGGCGTCCACCAAGGCCACTGTGGCACGGCTCATCGAGCTCGTCGGGCTGAGCGGCTTTGAGCACATGTATCCATCTCAGCTGTCGGGTGGCATGCAGCAAAAAGTGAATCTGGCCTGCGCGCTCGCGGTCGATCCCGAGCTACTCCTCCTGGACGAGCCATTCGCCGCCCTGGACGCCCAAACCCGCGAGCTCATGCAAGAAGAGCTGCTCAAGATCTGGGAACGCACCCGCAAGACAGCCCTGTTTATCACGCACTCTATCGACGAGGCTATCTACCTGTCCGATCGCGTGGTTGTGTTCGCCGCTCGGCCGGGCCGGGTTCGGGAGGTCGTTGACATCCAGCTGCCGCGGCCGCGGCCCCTGCGCATCAAGCGAGATCCGAAGTTCCTAGCCTACGCCGACCAGATTTGGGGCCACATCTACGAAGAGGGACGTAAGGCCGCTACCACGAGCCGCGTGCCGGCGGCCGCGGTGCCCAGGCGCGGCATCTGGCCTCTAACCGGACTGGGCGCCCCAAGGCACGCCAGCAAGTAAAGGGGATGAGCTGCAATGGCGACTGTTACTTCGATTGATGACAATATCTACCTGGAGCAGGAGGCGCCGCCTCCCGGTTTTTTCGCCCGCGTCTATACGGCCTATTACCGGCCCATCCTGGGCAGCACGGGCATCATCGCGCTGCTGGCCGTGTGGCAGTGGTTTGGCAGCGCGAACGACACCAATGCGCTGTTCAGCAGCTATCCCACCCAGGTCATTGCCACCGGCTGGGACCTCATCACGAGCGGTGAACTGGCCGCGGACGTCGTCATCAGCGGCAAGGAATTCCTGTACGGCTTCGTGCTGGCCATCCTGACCGGCATCCCGCTGGGGATATTGATGGGCTGGTACCGGCCCATCGACGCCCTGCTCGATCCGCTGGTCAACTTCTTTTATGCCACCCCGCGCATAGCGTTGCTGCCGCTTATGATCATTTGGCTGGGCATCGGCATCAATTCGAAGATCGCCATGGTATACACT
>DAIUFO010000427.1:0-3301 GCA_036844545.1 Chloroflexota bacterium | reverse complement strand
CGGCGCTAGGATACTACTTGCGCGCCAGTGAGCGGAGGCCGTATACTGTCCGCACAAAGACGTAAATTCTCTGGGTTATGGTAGCCCATCGGGCAGCGGGACGTGCCTGGTGGGCTTTTTGTATCTCTAAAGGAGGAAGAGGGAAGCTTGCTCTACTATCGCCAGCGGCCCACACAGCCGGAAGGGCTGTACGACCCCTCCTTCGAGCACGACGCCTGCGGCGTGGGCTTCGTGGCCAACGTCACTGGCCAAAAGTCGCACCAAATCGTGCAGCAGGGCTTGCGCGTACTGGACAACCTATCGCATCGTGGCGCCTGCGGCTGCGATCCTCGCACGGGCGACGGCGCGGGCATCCTGATGCAGCTGCCGCATGAGTTCCTGCAGCGGCGAGCGCGGGAGCAGGGCTTCAGCCTGCCCGATCCGGGCGAGTACGGCGTGGGCATGGTGTTCCTGCCGCGGCCCCGCGGCCCGCGCTCCACGTACGACTTGGACCAGTGCGAGCTGCTGTTCGAGGAGGCCGTCCGCGAGGAAGGCCTGAAGGTCATTGGCTGGCGCAAAGTGCCGGTCGAGCTGTCGGCCTGCGGCGAGGTTGCTCGCGAAGTTGTGCCCGAGATCCGGCAGATCTTTGTGGGACGCGGCCATCCCGATCAGAGCCAGGCCGATCTGGAGCGAAAGCTGTACGTCGTTCGCAAGCGGGTGGAGAAAGCGGTCCGCGAGGCGGGCATGCGCGACGCCAACATGTTTTTCGTGTGCAGCCTGTCGACCTCGAGCCTGATCTACAAGGGCCTGCTGATGTCGCAGCAGATCCCGGAGTTCTACCCGGACCTCAGCGACCCCAGCATGGTGAGCGCGCTGGCGTTGATCCACGCCCGCTTCAGCACCAACACCTTCCCGTCCTGGGACCTGGCTCAGCCGTTCCGGTACGTCGCCCACAACGGCGAAATCAACACCCTGCGCGGCAACGTCAACTGGATGCACGCCCGTGAGAAGCTGCTGGAGTCGCCGCTGTTCGGCGAGGACCTCAAGAAGCTGCTGCCCGTCATCATCGCCGGGGGCAGCGACTCGGCCATGTTCGACAACGTGCTCGAGCTGCTGGTGGCCGGCGGGCGATCGGTGGCCCACGCCATGATGATGCTCATTCCCGAGGCTTGGCAGAACGACCCTGACATGGCCGAGGGGAAGAAGGCCTTCTACCAGTACCACGCTTCGGTGATGGAGCCATGGGATGGCCCAGCCTCGATCGCGTTCTCGGACGGCACGGTCATCGGGGCTGTTTTGGACCGGAATGGCCTGCGTCCGTCGCGCTACGTGGTCACCAAAGGCGGACTGGTGGTCATGGCCTCCGAGGTCGGCGTGCTGGACATCCCAGCCAGCGAGATCGCCACCAAAGGCCGGCTGCAGCCTGGCCGCATGTTCCTGGTCGATACGGCGCAGAAGTGCATCGTGTCCGACGACGAGCTGAAGCGCGACGTCAGCGCGCGGCAGCCCTTCCGGATGTGGCTCGACGCGAACGTCAAGCGTCTGGAGGACTTGCCCCCGCTCGAGGTGGAGGATCGCGACGCGGTGACAACCACCGGCCAAGCCGGCCTGGTGGCCTCAGGGCAGGCCGTCGCGGCGACGGGTGAGCCGATCCCCGCGGTTGAGCCGCTGCACAACCTGCAGCAGGTGTTCGGCTACACGGTTGAGGATCTCAAGATGCTTATTGGGCCGATGGCCGCCAACGGCGAAGAGGCGGTGGGCTCGATGGGCACCGACACCCCACTGGCCGTGCTGTCGGACCGGCCGCAGACGCTGTTCCAGTATTTCAAGCAGCTGTTCGCGCAGGTCACCAACCCGCCCATCGACCCCATCCGCGAAGAGCTGGTGATGTCGTTGAAGACGACCATCGGCGCGGAGGGCAACCTGTTCGAGGAAACACCCGAGCAGTGCCGCCAGCTGGAGCTGGACACGCCCATTCTCAGCAACGAGGAGCTGGAGCGGCTGAAGGCGGCCAACCTGCCGGGCATCAAGAGCGCGGTGCTGCCGGCGCTGTTCCGCGCGGCGAGCATGCCTGCCTCGGCAGAAGGCGAGATAGCCCGCAAGTTGTACGGCGCTTGCCTCGATGAAGCGCTGGACGAGCTCTGTGACGCCGCCAGCAGGGCTATCGATGGCGGCGCGACTATCCTGATCCTGTCCGACCGCGGCGTCGACAGGGACCACTTGCCGATCCCCAGCCTGCTGGCTACCGCCGCCGTACACCACCACCTCATCCGTGAGGGCACGCGCACCAAGGTTGGCCTGGTCGTCGAGTCCGGCGAGCCGCGCGAAGTGCACCACTTCGCGCTGCTGTCCGGCTATGGCGCGGGCGCGTGCAACCCCTATCTGGCCTACGAAACGGTGGCCGAGATGGTTCGCGAAGGCGTCATCCACGAGGACCTCGATACTGCGCTCTACAACTACCGCAAGGCTGTGGGCAAGTCGCTGTTGAAGATCGCCTCCAAGATGGGCATCTCCACGCTGCAGAGCTACCGTGGCGCGCAGATCTTCGAGTGCATCGGCCTCAACCGTGACGTGGTGGATCGCTACTTTACGTGGACGCCGTCGCGCGTCGAAGGCGTGGGCTTGGAGTCCATCGCCTGGGACGTGCGGAACCGCCACCAACGCGCCTTTGGTCTGGAGGACGAGCTCGCCGGCACCCTGGACGTGGGCGGCCAATACCAGTGGCGGCGCCGGGGCGAGCACCACCTGTTCAACCCCGAGACCATCGGCAAGCTGCAGCACGCGGTGCGCAGCGCTAACTACAAGGTATTCAAGTCCTACTCCCAGGCGGTGAACGACCAGAGCCGCCGGCTGGCGACGCTGCGCGGCCTGCTGCGCTTCCGCTCAGGCACGTCCATCTCGATCGAGGAAGTTGAGCCGGCCAGCCAGATCGTGAAGCGCTTCAAGACAGGCGCCATGTCCTTCGGCTCGATCAGCCGCGAAGCCCACGAGACGCTGGCCATCGCCATGAACCGCATCGGTGGTAAGAGCAACACCGGCGAGGGCGGCGAGGACTCGGTCCGCTACAAGCCTGACGCTAACGGCGATTTCCGCCGCAGCGCCATCAAGCAGGTGGCCTCAGGCCGCTTTGGCGTCACCAGCGAGTACCTGGTCAACTCCGACGAGCTGCAGATCAAGATTGCGCAGGGCGCCAAGCCCGGCGAGGGCGGCCAGCTGCCGGGCCACAAGGTGGACCAGTACATCGCCCGCATCCGCTACTCCACGCCGGGCGTGGGCCTAATCTCGCCGCCGCCGCACCACGACATCTACTCCATCGAGGATT
>DAIUFO010000426.1:525-3305 GCA_036844545.1 Chloroflexota bacterium | reverse complement strand
ATCGTCTCCGGCCGCGCGCAGACGGTTGGCGCCGAAGGCAATCTGAAGTGGGTGTCTACGACCAACGGCCAGCGGGCCGAGGGCGAGCTGCTCTTGCTGGCTGCCGGCCGAAAGCCGAATATGGATGGCCTGAACCTGGAAGCCGCCGACGTGGACTACACCGAGGTGGGCATCACCGTCGACCAGCACATGCGCACCTCTGCGCCGAACATCTGGGCCGCGGGCGACGTCACAGGGCCGCCGATGTACACCCACGCGGGAGACTACGCGGCCGAGATCGCCGGCTGGAACGCCGTCCACCACCGCGACCGCAAGAAGGTTGATTGGCGGGTCATCCCTCGGCCGGTGTTCTCGTTTCCCGAATTCGCGGCCGTCGGCCTCACTGAGGAGCAGGCCCGCCAGGGGCGCGACGAGATCGAGGTCGCGAAGGTGCGCTTCGACGAGGTCACCAAGCCGATCATCGACCGCGAAACGGAAGGTTTCGTCAAGGTCATCGCCCGCTCGTCGGACGGGCAAATCCTGGGCGCCGGCATCGTCGGCCCGGAGGCCACCAGCCTCATCTCTGAGCTGGTGGTGGCCATGGCCGGCCACGTTTCAGCCTGGAAGGTGGGCGACGCGATCCACCCCTACCCGACGCTGCCGGAAATGATCCGCTGGACGGCCGATCAGATCGGCAAGCACCTCGAACACGAAGGCCATGGCCCGCACTGCATCACGGACATCAGCGAGCCGCGGCTGGTGCCCTAGTTCTGTAGTAAGCGCCAGCCGGTTGCACGTGGCGCGGCGGGTGCAACTTTCCGCGCCGTGACGCAGTCAAAAGGAGGGTGCGTCACAGATCCTGGTGGAGTGGTGCTGTTAGGCTGGTGCTGACTTAGTGGGCTTTACCCGGTTTGCGCTGCGCAACCCGTTGGTGGTTGGCGCGATTACCCTACTGCTGGCGCTGTTCGGCCTGTATTCGTACTTCAACATGGGCATTGGCGTCGTGCCCAACATCAGCTTCCCCGGCGTAACCATCGTTACCACGGACGCCGGCGCCGACCCGGCCACCATGGAGACCCAAGTCACCAAGCCGATCGAGGACGCGGTCTCCACGCTGGCCAACATCGACCAGATCGTGTCCACCTCCAACGAGGGCATCTCGTCGGTCACAGTGCAATTCACCACGGCGGCGGACTCGAAGCTGGTGCCCGTGGACGTGGAACGCGTGGTCAACTCGATCCGTAACAAGCTGCCGGTCGAAGCCGATCCGCCCAGCATCAGCACCTTCGACACCAGCCAAATCCCGGTCATCGTCGTAACGATGTCCGGGCCTCAGCCGCTGGACCAGATCCAGCAAGTGGCCAAGGATCGCGTGCAGCGCGCCTTTGAAGCCGTGCACGGCGTGGCTTCCGTAAGTGTCACGGGCGGTCCTACGCGTGAGGTTCGCGTCAAAGTGGACCTCAACAAGCTGCAGGCGCGGGATCTGGGTCTCAACTCCGTGCAGCAAGCGCTGCAATCGGAGCAGCTCGAACTGCCAGCGGGCTCATTGCCGTCGGCGGGCAAGGACGTCAACGTGCGCTTCACGGGCCTGGTGAAGTCGCCGGCCGAGCTGGGCAGCATCATCGTGGCGCAGCAGCCCAGCGGGCCGGTGTACGTGCGCGACGTGGCGACCATCGACGACACCTTCAAGAAAAACGAAGCGCTCAGCCGCGTCGACGGCGTACCGACGGTAGCGTTCACAGTCACCAAGCTGGCGTCGGCCAGCAGCCTGCAGGTATCGGGCGATGTCCGCAAGGTGATGGCCCAGCTGCAGCCCAATTTGCCGCGGGGCATGCAATTCAGTGTGGGCTACGACATTGCCACGTACACCCAACAGTCGTTCAACACCATCAGGAAGACGCTGCTGGAGGCGGTGCTGTTCACCGGCCTGATCCTGCTGCTGTTCCTGCACACCTGGCGCAGCACGCTGATCGTGCTGATTTCCATACCCACATCGGTGCTGACCACGTTCGGGTTCATGAACCTGCTGGGCATGAACCTCAACTTGTTCTCCATGCTCGCGCTGACACTATCCGTCGGCATCCTGGTGGACGACAGCATCGTGGTGCTCGAGAATATCTACCGTCACTTGGGGTTGGGCGATCCACCCTACGTAGCCGCGATCAACGGCCGGAGCGAGATCGGCTTAGCGGCTATCACCATCACCTCGGTGGACATCGCGGTCTATTTGCCAATCGCGCTGATCCCGGGCATCTCGGGCGAATTCATCCGGCCATTCGCGCTGGTCATCACCGCGGCTACTCTGACGTCGCTGGCAGTGTCGTTCACGCTGACGCCGCTGCTGGCCAGCCGCTACCTGACCGCCGAGCACGCACTGAAGCGCGGCAGCGGGCCGCTGGTCAGGTTCGGCCGGCGCTGGGATGCCGGCTTCGAGCGCCTTGGCAGCGCCTACCGGCGGCTGCTGAGCCGAGTCCTGACGGGCCGCATCCCGCGTTTCCTGCCGGGCCGCCAAGGCCGCCGGGGGATCGGCGCTCGCTGGCTGGTGATCCTCGTCGGGTTCCTGAGCTTGGTGATCGGACTGGGCACGCTGGCCACCGGTCGCATCGGCTTCGACATCTTCCCCAGCGGCGATCAGAGCGAGGTGGACGTCACCGTCACCATGCCGGCTGGCACCGCGCTGGCGCAGACCGACGCGGTCGTGCATGAGTTGGAGGCGCGTCTCAAACGCTATCCCGAGGTGCGCCACGTCATCTCAAATGTCGGGGCCACCACCGGCCAGAGCATCTCACTGACGCCCAAGG
>DAIUFO010000426.1:0-515 GCA_036844545.1 Chloroflexota bacterium | reverse complement strand
TGACGGTGCTGCTCGTCCCGCCGCGAGAGCGTTCGCGTAGCGCCGCCGTAGTTGCCGATGACATGGGCGTCAACCTGCCCAAGGGCATTCCCGGAGTCAAGATCCGGACGGGCCTGCAGAACGCTTTCGGCTTTGGCGGCTTCGGCACTCAGCCGATCCAAGCGGCGGTGCGAGGACCGAACCCGGACGTGCTCAACAATCTTGTGGACCAGGTGACCGCTGCTATTAAGAGCGTGCCCGGCGCCGTCGATGTGAACAACGTGAACGAGAACGTGCAGCCGCAATATGTCATCAGCGTCGATCGCAATAAGGCGGCCGACGTTGGCATCAGCGTCCAGCAAGCAGCGACGGCCCTACGTACGGCCGTCGACGGCACGCTCGTCACCAAGTTTCGGCGACCTGGGCAGGACGACGTGGACATTCGCCTGCTGGCGGACGACGCGTTCCAGGCCACGCCGGACAACCTGGGTTCCCTCCCGCTGCTGAGCAGCAAGGGCACGATCGTGTCGCTGGCC
>DAIUFO010000425.1:0-3314 GCA_036844545.1 Chloroflexota bacterium | reverse complement strand
CGGACTTCTCGACCGCGCCGTAGTCTGCAAGGGCCTTGCTGGTGAACTCGCCGCCGGTGTCGTTGGCCCAGCGCTTCTCATCCGGATCCGGCTCGCGTCCCGGGTCTGTGACAGAATACGCCCAATCCGATCGGGGAGGCAAAGATGAGACCTCGTTTGAGTTGCCTGCACGGACTATGTGTGGTCCTGACGCTGGTAACCGCAGCCTGCGGCGCCGCCGGATCACCCCCCGGCGGGTCGAGCGTGGCTCCGGCGGCGTCCGCCGAACGTGCGAGCCCGGCGAGCAGCGGAACTGGCAGTACGCAACCTTCGGTTTCGGCGCGAGAGCCGGCCAAACCAAGCGCCGGCGGGGCTGCAACAGCAAATCTATCGGCTAAACCCGCGGCTGGCGCGCCAATCACTATCGCCTGGGCGGCGCCGGCCCCGGACTACACGCCCTATTGGGTTGCGGCGGACGAGGGCCTGTTCGCCAAGCACGGCCAGAACGTGAGGCTGCAGTACATCCAGTCAGGCGCCGCCACGCAGGCGCTGGCAGCCCACGACATCGACATCCTGTCTTCGTCGGGCGAGGGCATCAATCTCCGGGCTGAAGGTCAAGATGTCAAGTACTTCGCCACCATCAACCACACGTTGCGTTACGGCATTTACACGCAGAAGGGCAACCAGGTCACCATTTCTGTCCAGGGGCTCACAGGCAAGAACTACGGCGCCCTCGCGCCGGGCGCTGCGCCCGATATATTCGTTCATGAGTACCTGAGCCAAAAGGGCGTCGACCCCGCCGTGCTGAAAGTCACCTACGGACTGGGATCGGAGGCCATCTTTGCTGCTTTGGAGACCGGCAAACTGGAATTTGGCGCTCTGTCGCCACCGTTCAGCTTCAAAGCGCAAGCCAGTCCTTCGATTACCACCCTGGTCGAGGCTGGCACTGTGCAGATCCCCGGCACTACCGGCTCCCTGATGGCTTACACGGACTGGATCAGCAAGCATGAGGAGGAGGCGAAAGGCATTATCCTCGCCCTCAAGGATGCGGCCGCTTTCGTCAAGCAGCAGCCTGCTGAGACCCAGCAGATCATCGCCAAATACCTCAAATTCGACCAGCCCACGGCCAAGCAGATATATGACTTTGGGGCCAAAAGCTGGGGCGCTCCCGATCTGCTGGCGGACGCCCAGGGTATTCAGGTCGCATTGAAATACGCCACGAACCCCGGCGCTAAATCGCTTACGCCCGCCGATCTGATCTACGCCGACAACAAGCTCGCGAAGTCAGTCCAATAAGCCTGGTTAGGGTTCCCAGCTAGTTGATGGTGTAGAAGCGCGCGCAGTTGTCCCACAGGATATTGCGCTTGTCGTCGTCTGAAAGATCGAGCTCAAGGAAGCCGTCGACCGCGTGCGGATAGCGGGAGTCGCTGTGCGGGTAGTCGGTGGAGAACACGAGCTGCTCGCAGCCGAAATCCTGGATTAGGTGCCGCGCGGGCGTCTCGTCGGGTTCGACCGAAATCCAGCACTGGCGCTTGAAGTACTCGCTGGGCGGCATTTTGAGGTCCGGCATGAACGCGTCGCCTTCCAGCTCGTAGGACTCGTCCATCCGCCACAGCAGCCAAGGCGCCCACGAGCAATTGGCCTCGAGGAAAGCGACCTTGAGCTTAGGATGACGGGCCAAGATGCCGCCGCTGAGGAAGCTGCCCAGGCCAAGCATCTGCGTGAACGGTTGGGAGTAGATTCGCCGCAGGCCGAAGTTGGGCACAAACTCCTCTCCGACCTGATGGGTCCGCGAGCCGGTGGCTTCATGGAAACCGAGCGGGATGTCGAGCCCCTCGAGCGCATCCCAAAGCGGCTCGTAATAGGGATCGTGCCAGGCCTTGCCATTCACGATGTTGGAGCGCAGGAACACGGCGCGAAAGCCCAGCTCCTTGACGACTCGCTGCGCCTCGCTCAAGGCATCATCCATATTGAACACCGACAGCATCCCGGAGCCGAGCAGCCGCTTCGGATCCAGCCGGCAGAAGTCGGCCATCCAGTCGTTGTAAGCGCGAGCGATGGCGGCGGCGAAGGGCGGGTCCATGTCCTGGAAGGTCAGCACGCTCAGACCTCGCGACGGGAACAGCACCGCCACGTCGATGCCTTCCACGTCCATGGCTTCAATCTGGCAGTCTGCCGTCCAGCCGCGTGCGGCGTGGTCGGCATACAGCGCCTGGTTGCGTTCGTAGTTGTGGCCGCTGGTAATACTGTCTTTGCCCACGTGCGGCTGAAGGCTCGGGAACACCGTCCGTAAATCGGCCACGTTCCGTGCAGACGTCGTCCCTAGCGGCGCGACATCCCGGAATTGAGGGTCGATGTAGCGCTGCCAGAGGTCGGGCGGCTCCATGATGTGCATGTCGCTGTCGAGGACTTTGAAGCCATTCTTCGCCATGGTCCGGCGATTCTATCATCTGCCAGGCCTGCGCTGGGGGGGCGCTTTTGAGGTGGCCGTGACCTTCTTGCGCCGCTTGGGATCGTGGAATCGGCCGATCATAGTTGGGGCCGGCTTTCCCGCTCGTGCTCGATTGCGCCGCAAATGGGCAGCAATCGCGCAGAAGCCGCGGACGTATCGTGCAGCGCTCGAGCAGAGACGTCCGCTACATCCTCGATGGAGGCCAGTGCGTAGCGGGCGGACCGGCTGGAGCCCAAGCGCTCGATAAGTCCGGCGGCGACCAACTCTTGGAGATCCTTGTGGGCGGTCCCGCGGGTGATGCCGGCGAGCTTCTGATAGCCGGCACGGGTGAGGGAGGGGCGCACGGCGAGCATCGAGAGGAGGCGCGCCTGGCGGTCCATGAGCCCTCGGGGAATGTGGCTCATGTTCTCGGCCGCTTGCTCAGCGGCTGCTCGATAAGACGCTGGAGGCGAACGAGCATGGCGACGACACGAAGGGCCTCGACGACCTGGTTGGCCGAGGCTTTCTCGCGGAGAAGAATTCTGAGCTGGACGCGGGCGAGTGCTACCTCATCGGCCAGCGTGACGAAGCTGGCCTCGCGAAAGAGGGGCTGAGCTGTTTGGTCGAGCTCGGGTGAGTACTCCCCGGCTTGCCACTCCAAGGGACTCAGCAGACTCAGGTGCTCGGGACAATAGTGAGCGCCAGGCTGAGCGGGGGCGTCACAGCGGAGGCCGCTGTTCCAGAGGACCGCGGAGCAGGTTGGGTGGTGGGGTGCAGGCACGCGGGCAGGCTACATGGCGCTCGCACCAGACGGGCCGTCTGGCGGGTAGGGAGGTTAGGTTCGAGACATGGCGGGACGGAGGAGCAAGCGAGCGCCGTCGTTCTACGGACAGGAGCTGGCCCA
>DAIUFO010000424.1:0-3316 GCA_036844545.1 Chloroflexota bacterium | reverse complement strand
ACCTGCCGGGGCGCCCAGCCTCTATGCCTCCGCGCTTGATCCCGAGCAGCGTCAGTCCCTGCAGGCCGCGGCCCACCTCTCGTTGGCGGACGAAGTAGCATTGGCTCGCCTTCAGGTGCGCAAGCTCGTCGACGCCGACGCACCGGCGACCCAGATCCTGAATGCCCTGCGCACCCTATCACTGCTCGCCCGCCTCCAGGATCGCTTTGACCGCTCCCGCCCGCGTCCGACTTCGTGACCGCCGCCGATCTTCCCCGCGGCCTGCCTCGGCGCCAGGCCTGCTTCCTTCTCCACCTCGCCAATTTCCCAGCTCTCGACCGCCGCGACTACCAGGCACTGTCCGGTGTCTCCCACACCACCGCCGAGCACGATCTCCAGGCTCTACATGCCGCCGGCCTGATCGTCCGCCGCGGTCAGGGTCGCGCCACGCGCTATGCCCTCAAAACCCCCGATGAGCCTGCCGATGCGCCCAAACTGCGTAGCTGATGCCCCCAAACTGCTCCCCGTTCGCGTCCCACTTCCGCCCAAATCGTGCTCAGCAACCCCCGTTTCAGGCGATGCCGGCTTCGCCGCCCCTAAAAGTTCGTCAATCCTCGCTTGGTGGCGTCCTCCACAAAGCGGTTGTCGAGCATGGCCGAGAGTTGCTCGTCGCTGAGTTGGGGGGCGTCTTTGGGCATGGTCGCCACGACGTCGGTGAAGTCGGCCTTGGCCACGGCCGGCAGGTTGGTCTGAACATCGACCTGGCGCTCGTAGAGCTTGTCCATCGCGGCCTGGTCGGTCAGCTTGAAGTGGACGCGCATGGCCGTCTCAGCCTCGGGCTTGTGCTCGCGGAAGTAGCGCACGCCCTGGATCGCCCGCGACCATGGCGTTGGTCGAGGCCTGCCCGGTCATGCCTCGCAGCTCGACCGGCACGCCGTTCTTTGTGAACAAGCCTGCATCGCCCATGAGCCACACGAACGTCGAGCTCGGCACTTGGCCGTTGATGGCCAATCGCACCGGCGCCACGGTCGCCTTGGCGCTGGCCGAACCGCTGGCCCCGCTTGGCCCAGCCACTGTCGAGCCACAGCTCGCCAGCACCGCCGTTAAGAGGAAACAGACGCTCAGCCGGCATGTCCACGTCATTTCGAGCTGAAGAATACTCGCATGTGTAAAGTGAGCACCTGATGGATTTCGGTATTTCCCTCCCGCCCGTGGCCGACACCTGGAAGCTGGTCAAGCGCGCCGAGGAGCTGGCCTTTGCGCGCGCCTGGTTCTACGACACGCAGATGCTCAACTCCGAGCTGTTCGTCAGCATGACCGCGGCGGCCTTGAACACAACGAAAATCCGGCTGGCCACAGGCGTGATGATCCCCTCCAATCGCATCGCTCCCGTAGCCGCCAGCGGCTTGGCCACGTTGAACGCCTTGGCCCCCGGCCGCATCGACTTTGGCGTGTCCACCGGCTTCACCGCTCGGCGCAGCCTTGGCCTGCGCGCGGTGAAACAGGCTGACCTCGAGGAGTACATTCGTGTCGTCGGAGGTCTGCTGGCCGGCGAAACCTTGGAGTGGGACTTCGAGGGCAAGCGCCGCAAGATCAGCTTTCTCGATCCCGACATCGGCGCGGTCAACATCAAGGACCCGATTCCACTGCACATCTCCGCCTTCGGCCCCAAAGGCCGGCGCCTCGTTGCGCGGCTGGGCGCTGGCTGGATCGGCTCAGTGCCCAACGTCAGCTATGGTCAGGCGGCCATTGCCGAGATGCAGACGGCCTGGACGGAGGCCGGCAACGACCCGGCGGCTCTGCACGCGACGGCCGCCATGTCCGGCTGCGTGCTGGAGGAGGGCGAGGCTTACGACAGCCCGCGCGCCAAAGCGCAGGCTGGCCCTCACGCCATGGTCGTGCTCCACGGCTTGGCCGAGCACGAGGAGTTTGGCGACAGCCATCGCCGCCCGCTCCCGCCCGAGCTCGCGCCGCTGGCCGAGCGCTACCGCGCCATCTACAGCCGCTACGAACCGGCTGACGCCCGCTACCTCTCCAACCACCGTGGACACTTGATGTACCTGCGTCCTGAGGAGCACCAGCTTTGCACCGCCGACCTCATCCGCATGGGCACCTTCACCGCGCCCAAAGCCGAGCTCGTCGAGCGCCTTCGCGCCTTGAAAGCCGCCGGTTTCAAGCATGTGACGCTCAACTGCGGCTACGGCCATCCGGAGCGTCTGGACGAATGGGCCAGCGTGTTCCATGATGTGTGACAACACGACCACGGAGGACAACCCACAATGCTGACCAAGGAGCAAAACGACCTCCTGACCCATACCGACCCGAGCACGCCCGGCGGCGAGTACATGCGCCGCTATTGGCTGCCGGCCCTCCTGGCCGAGGAGCTGCCTGAGCCGGATGGCGCACCCGTTCGCGTAAGGCTCCTGGGCGAGAACCTTGTCGCCTTTCGGGACACCAACGGCCGGGTCGGCCTGCTCGACGAGTTTTGCCCCCACCGCCGCGCTTCGCTGTGGCTGGGCAGGAATGAGGAGTGCGGCCTTCGCTGCGTGTACCACGGTTGGAAATACGACGTCGACGGCAACTGCGTCGACATGATGAACGAGCCCGAGGAGCTCCAGTTCAAATCCAAGATCCGCATCACGTCCTACCCCACCGTCGAGCTGGGAGGCCTCATCTGGACCTATATGGGCGCCGGGGCCAAGACGCCGCCGCCGCCCAAGTTCGAGTGGACGCAGGTGCCCGCGACCCACCGCCACGTCACCAAGGCCTGGGAAGAGTGCAACTGGCTGCAGGCCCTCGAGGGCGGGCTGGACACGTCACACGCGCCCATCATGCACCGCCGGCTGCGGCCCGAATCGACCGCCGAGGGCATCTCGCCGGCGAGCTTCTTCGCCCGCGGCAAGGCGCCCATCGTGGAGGTCGACCCTACCGACTACGGCTACACCTACTATGGCGTCCGAGACCTGCCCAACGAGCCGAACATATTCGTCCGCGCCTACCACTACGTCATGCCCTTCACCCAGATCCGCGCCTCGCAGTTCGGTCGCGGCGCCGACCAGTTCAAGCCCATCATCTCCGGCCACTACTGGGTGCCCATGGACGACGAGAACTGCATGGTCTACAACTGGTGCTACAGCTTCGGCCAGCAGCCGCTGGACGAATGGGATCGCCACGACAGCGCCGCCGGCGCGGCGAACGTCTACGAGGACCAGGGCTATCGCAAGCGGCGCAACAAGGACAACAACTGGCTGATCGATCGCCAGCTGCAGAAGACCGAAACGTTCACCGGCATCCCCGGGGTCAATACCCAGGACCATGCCATCCAGGAGAGCATGGG
>DAIUFO010000423.1:0-3322 GCA_036844545.1 Chloroflexota bacterium | reverse complement strand
ACCAAGCAGCCCGTAGACGGTCGCCCACAGGATGCCGCCCGTGGCGTTAGCTGCGAAGAAACGCCACCAGGGCATGCGGTTAGCCCCGGCCAGCAGCGCTGCCAGCGCCCGCAGGATGGCAACGAAGCGGCCGAAGAACACCACCACGCCGCCGTGCCTCATAAACACGTACTCGCCGACCTTGAGCTTGCGCTCGTCCAGCCGAATGTACGTGCCGTAGCGCCGTAGCAGGCGAAAGCCGCCTTCACGGCCGACGACGTAGCCGATATTATCGCCCAGTATGGCACCCGCGGCGGCCGTCGCGATGACGTAGCCCACCGACAGGTGCCCGGTCCGGCCGGCGTAGATCGCTGCCGTCAACAGCATTGTCTCGCCGGGTACCGGGATGCCGATGCTTTCAACCATCACAAGCACCAGCACTGCCCAGTAACCGTAGGTATCCAGCAACTGGACCAGCTCTTGCGCGGCGAGGTGCATCTGACTTACAGCCCGATTGACACGAACAGCGGCAGGTGATCGGAGCCGAGCAGCTCCGGGCAGTGCGCCTCGCAAACAAGCGGTTCGGCGCCGCGGATGAGCGCATTGTCCAGCTTTTGACGCAGCGGCAGCGAGGGCGACCGGAAGGTCCACTGGACATCTTGGCTGGCGTTGATGAAACCCTCGGCTTGGCGAGCCTCGAACCATGCCGCCCAGCGACGCCGGTCCAGGCGGAGGCTGTTGAAGTCGCCTGCCATGACCAGCAGATCGCACGGTTCACGATGGGCCGCATGGCGCAGGATCGTGGCGAGCTGCTCGGTCTGGAAGGTGAAACCGACGGGACTCAGGTGAATGACGTAGAGCCGGACACGCACGCCCGAGGCCAGGCCTTCGACCACGAGTGCCGAGCGGGGCCGCAGCCGCAGCGGCTGGAGCCAGTAGCGGTGCCGCCGCGCCACGCTCGAGCTGCGCACGTGCGGCAGGGACAACAGGTCAGTGGACAGGAGCTCGAATGTGGCGCCGTTCCAGACGATCGCCAAGCCGCGAATGCGGCCGTGCATGCGGTCCACGTTACGTTGGAACGCCTGGTAATCCGGGCCGAGCTCGGCGGCGATGCGCTCGGCGTCGGTTTGGTGCCCACGAACGGAGGCCTCCTGCAACAGCAGCAGGTCGAGGTCTCGAAAGTGCTTACTGCCTCGGACGCTCGTGAGAATATGCTCCAGCTCAATGCCCAAGTGGATGTTCCACGAGCACAGCTGAAGGCGCGGCATATCCTAGCGTGGTGAAGTATGACTGGCTGCCCTGGCGTCGGCGGGAGCGGCATTCGCCGCTGAAGAGGCTTGCGCTCTGGGGTTTCGGCGCCGTTTTAGGCGCGCAAGCCGTTACGGTAGCCATCCTCCAGGTCGCTTCGAGTATCCGGCGCAAGCGGCGCGGCGAATCGGCTTTCCCGCACGAAAGGCCGGAGCCGGTGCAGGTAGGACACTGCGAGGTCCAGCTCTACTCCTTCGGCCAGGACTTGTACGACGACATGCTGGGGGCCATCGACGGCGCACGCGAGAGCATCTACCTGGAGACGTTCATCTGGAAGGGCGACGACACCGGCAAGCGCTTCAAGGAGCACCTCATTCGGAAGGCCAACGAGGGAGCGGAGGTGTACGTGGTCTACGACCACTTCGGCAATCTGGTCGTACCCCCAAAGTTCAAGACGTTTCCCCAGCCGGTGCACGCCCTGGCCTATCGCGCTATGACGCGGCCCTGGCATGTGCTGGACCCGCGCCACTATGCCCTAGAGCACCGCAAGCTGATGGTCGTGGATGGGCGAACGGCCTTCATTGGCGGCTACAACATCGGCGTCGACTACGCCACCAAGTGGCGCGACACCCACCTGCGTATGGACGGCCCGGACGCCGCCGATCTGGCGCAGCATTTCGTGGACTTCTGGAACGACCACGCGAGGGAAAGCGAGCGCATCAGCCGGCACTATCGCCGCCACTTCGATCCGATCATCCACGTGCAGGGCAACAATGCCTCGCAGCTCAGCTTCCCCATCCGCGACATGTACCTCGAGGCCATCGACACGGCGGAGGGGTGCATTCGCCTGACCAGCGCCTACTTCGTGCCGGACAGCGGGCTCATCGCCTCCCTGCTGAAGGCGCGGGACCGTGGCGTGGAGGTCAAGGTGCTGGTGCCCTGGGTCTCCAATCACGTAGTGACCGACTGGCTGGCGCGCGGCTACTTCACCGACCTGCTGCACGCCGGCGTGCGGGTGTTCGGCTACAAGAGCATGTTGCACGCCAAGACGTGCACTATCGACGGGCAGTGGTCGACGGTTGGGACGGCCAATCTCGACCGCCTCAGCGCCGTCGGCAATTACGAGATTAACGTCGAGCTGTACAGCGAGGCGCTGGCGCGCCAGATGGAGGACCAGTTCGAGCGGGACGTCAGTTACGCCAAGGAGCTCCACTGGGAGGACTGGGTGCGCCGCCCGTGGTACGCCCAGCTGGGCGAGACCATCCTGGAGCCTCTGCGGAATTTGATGTAGCAGCCCGGCCCATCTCATCGCTCCGCCTCGCCTTGCACTCTTCCTTACGCTGGGGAAGTAGGCTGCGCTACTGAAGCCGCATGATCACCAGGGTCGCGGCCAGCGCCGCGCAGGCACCGCTCATTACTCGCAGCGCCCCTTCCTCAGCCCCAATCAGTATGGAAGTCGTGACGGGCTCGATCGTGCCGTTGAGCCGCTGGATAGTGCCGGCTACCTGCTGCACGCGCCGGCCTACATCCCGAACCTGGTTCGAGAGCAGCCGCTGAGCCATGCTCGAGAGAAACGCAAACACCGCCTGTACGGCATCGAAAAACGCCCCTCAACAGGTTCCCCGCGCAACTGCTTGGGGTCAGTTTGAATCGAATGACGGCATTGCGCAGCATCTGCGCGATGAAGGGATGAAGAGACGCTCATGACCACCAGCCTGGCTTGTGCCACTATGCACAAGTGCTCACCGAGGATATTTACGCGTATGTCGATCAGCCTGCTTTCGAGCAGATGCAGATCGACCACAATATCTCTCGGGTCGCCATCGGCTTAGTCTGCTTCCTGACCATCGGAGTCTTCTACTTCACCCTGGTCAACTTTACTGTGGCCAAGCTCCTGCCCATCCAGCAGATCCAGCAACTCGAACAGGTCGTTCAGTCGCTCAATCCCAGTGTCCCGGTAGCCTCGGATCGGCGGGTGGAGGCCTTGCTAAGCTCGCAGATCGGGGCTTCCGCCGTACCATCTGCGAGCTCAGCGAGTGGTCCTAGTGTAGGTCGTCACAAATAGGCTGAGTTATTCGTTCTAATAAGCAGCCAG
>DAIUFO010000422.1:0-3362 GCA_036844545.1 Chloroflexota bacterium | reverse complement strand
CCACTCGGATCGAGCAACGGCGCGGCTTTGCGATAGTTCTCGACCGTCGCTTCGCTTGCCGCCCGAAGCTGGTCGCTGGCCTCAAAAAAAGATGAACTTGCCGAAGTGGTGGCAGATGGCCGCACGCAGGTATCCCTCGCCAGCCGAGACGGAGCTGTTTCGATCCTCGGCCTTGCGAGCCAGCTGCTCGTGGTAGGCGACCGTTTTCTGCCATTCCGAGCACCAGTCCTCCCAGCGCTCGATGCGCCAGCGTCCGCTGGAAGTCGTTGTAGTCGACGCCGTTGGCGATGAGCCGGGGGGCCCAGTGAGCTACCGCCACCTCGACACGGGGATCAGCCATGGCGGCCATTGTCGCTCACGCGCCGCGGTCTACCATTGGCGGCATGGCTCGACTTGGTTCCGTCCTGCTCGCCGGTCCTGACTTCCAGGCTTCACTGAAACACGTGCAGCTGGCCGACGAGCTCGGCTACGACAGCGTGTGGGTGACCAACAACGTCACCCGCGAGGCATTCGTGGTCCTGACCGCCTATGCCTGCGCTACCAAGCGGATCGGCGTCGGCACCGACATCGTGCAAATCCAGACCCGCCACCCGGCCGTGATGGCCCAGCAGGCGCTTAGTCTGAACGACGTTTCCGGGGGACGCTTCCGGCTGGGGCTGGGGGTCAGCCACGCACCGAACATCGAGGGTGCCTTCGGCCTGCAGATGGGCAAGCCGCTGGAGCTGATGCGCGAGTACGTGCAGATCATGAGGCAGGCCTTTGCCGGCGTCGTGAACCACGAGGGGCAGCACTACCGTGTCAAGTGGGAGTACACCCTGCCTCGTAAGCCACCTCCGCTGTACATCGCCGCGCTGAACCCGCGCATGCTGGAGCTGGCCGGCGAGATCGCCGACGGCGTGCTGCTGTGGTTGCCGACGCCGGAATACGTGCGCGACACGGTCGTCCCGCGCGTCCGCGCCGGCCGGGAGCGTGCGGGCAAATCGCTGGATGGGTTCGAGGTCATCTGCCCTGTGCCGGCGGCGATCGCCGACGACGTGGCCGCGGGGTGGCAGAGTTTCCGCACCGAGCTGGTGCGCTACTCCAGCCTGCCGTTCTACCAGCAGGAGTTCCGGAACGCAGGGTATGGGGAGGAGGTTGACGCCTTCCTACGCGACCGCTCACGCGGCGACCCCGCGGAGGCGGTGCGGCCGCGGCTGGCTGAGGCGCTTGGGATGGTTGGATCGGCGGCGGAGGTGCGAGGGATGGTGCAGCGGTTTGTTGATGCTGGGGTGACTTTGCCGTTGCTTCGGCCGGTGCATGGTCCCAGCATCGAGGCCACCCTTCAATCTGCGATTTCGAGCCAGCGCTAGCGCCCGGGTTCCCTCACCCTAGCCCTCTCCCGCCGCGGCGGGAGAGGGGACAGAAGCTATAGCCGCAGCAGGTTGCGGGCGTTGTCTTCGAATAGAGCCTGCTGCTGGGGCTTGGGCAGGGTCTCGATGTCGGCGATGGTTTCGCGGACGAAGAGCTCGCCGGCTTCGTCGCCGAAGGGCATGTCGGTGCCGAACATGATGTGGTCCAGACCGAAGAACTCGATGGCGCATTCCAGCGGGCCGCGGGCGCCGGAGAAGACACTGTCGCCGTAGAAGCGCTTGTACAGCTCCACGGTGTACTCGGGGGTGAAGCGGTCGTCGACGCCTAGGCCTTTGCGCTGGCCCGGTGATTCCTGACGCAAGCCTAGGCGCCCGGACAGGTGCGGGATGATGCCGCCCGCGTGATGGGTCAAGAAACGCACGGTCGGATAGCGCTCCACGATGCCGGAGAAGATGAGCCGTGAGATGCAGACCGTGGTCTCGTAGGGCCAGCCGAACTTGAAGTACAGCCCGTACTTGGAGCGATCCTCGGTCGGGTAGTCGGCGTGGTCCTCAGTGCGAGCCGGATGAATCCAGATTACGCGGTCCAGCTCGGCCATCTTGGCGTACAGCGGCTCGAAGCGGGGCTCATCCATCGGATGGCCTTTCACGTTGGTGAATATCTGGACCCCCAAGGCGCCGAGATGGCGGACAGCCCGCTCCGCCTCGTGCAGCGCGCTGTCCACATCGTGCAGTGAGACTGACGCTGCGAAGCCCAGGAAGCGGTCCGGATGTTTCTGCACCAGCTCGGCCATGCTGTCATTGGCCAGCTTGGCCAGGTCGGTCGAGGCCTGGCCTTCGGCAAAGTCCTCGATCGGCGGGGCGGCCAGGGTCAGCACCTGGACATAGTTGTCGTAGCGGTCCATCATCCGGAACCGCTCATCCAGGTCGTAGATGGCGGCCCGGCCGGCCACGATCGGGCCGTTCGTGAACGCCGGCTTCAGCTCGCCGATACGGTCGAACACCGGCTTGGGAAAGATGTGCGGGAAGACGTCGATCTTGAGGCCCATTAGGCGGCCGAAAGCTCCTTGGCCATGAAATCCCAGATCGCCGGCCGGTACAGGAAGGGGCGGTTGTTGCTGACGTGGCTACCGCCATCGATAACCAGGAGCTGCTTTGGCCCGCCGGCTTCGTCATACATACGCTGCGCCGAAGCCATGGGCACGAAATCCTTGGTGCCATGGCAAATCAGCAGCGGGCAGCGGATGTTGGCGGCGATGCCCTGCAGGTTGGAGCGGGCCAGCAGGTCCGCCAGCCTTTGGGGGTCCTGTTCCTTGTACAGGTGCCGGGCGCGTGGCAGATCGAACGGATGTTTCGTCCAGCCGGTAGCGCAGCTGGTCCCACGGGAGGGGACCAGCCGTGGGCGCGACCGTTGCCACTACGCCTTGCAGTTCCCGATGGTGGTGGGACCGCCGGCTGCGGCCAGACCCTCGTTGGCGACCTTAGTGTCGACGACCTGATCGAAGCTCGGCTTCTTGGTGGCCTGCACGTCGCCGTTATCGACCGCCCAGTTGGCCGTCCATTCCGTACGGGCCTGCTCGAAGCCTGTGTTCACCGCCCAGTTGCAGTTCTTGGTTTCCTGCTGGTAGGCATACTCGACGGCGTCTTGCGGCTTCTCGGTGGCCTGCATGATGATTGGGATGGCCTTGTCCTTCTGCTGGTAGATAGCCCGCGCGCCTTCGATCAGCCCGGCCACGGTGTCGCGGATCAGCGCCGGGTCCTTGGCGATGAAGTCGTTTGAGGCGCCATAGGAGTTGAAGGCGTAGTTGGGCAGGAGCTCATCCAGCCGGACCAGCGTATGGACACTAGGCTTCTGCTTCTCGGCCAGGTACACGTCCTCGGGGTGCAGCGCCACGCCATCGACCTGCCCGGCGACGAGGCCCGGCAGCCGGCCCGCTGTGGCAGCATTGATGAACTGCGCGTCGTTGACCGTCAGGTTGGCGGTTTGCAGCACAGCCCGGCCCATGAGCCAGT
>DAIUFO010000421.1:0-3400 GCA_036844545.1 Chloroflexota bacterium | reverse complement strand
GTCCCGCCGGGCGGCCAGCTGGCGCCGGAGCACCACCTCTACGAGGCGATCATGTTCGTCCTCAAAGGGCATGGGGCCACCAGCGTGTGGCAAACGGGCGAGCCGAAGCACACGGTGGAATGGCGCGAGGGATCGCTGCTGGCCATCCCGCTCAACGCCTGGCACCAGGAGTTCAACGGCTCGGGCAGCGAGCCCTGCCGGATGCTGTTCGGGACCAATATGGCCCAGGTGCTGAACCTGTACCACAACACCGGTTTCGTGTTCGACAACCCCTACACGTTCTCGGACCGGTTCTCGGCGGGTGCGAGGGAGTATTACTCCGACGCGGGGCGCAAGCGTAACCTGAAGCTGTACGAGACGAACTTCATTCCAGACATCCGTGCCTTCGACCTGGACTCCGCCGAGGACCGCGGCAGGCGCGCCGGCCTGATGCGGCTGGCCATGGGCGATTCGTCCATCGGCGTGCACCTCATGAGCGTCTCTGAGGGGACCTACGTCACGGCGCACCGGCACTTCGCCGGGCCTCACGTGATCGTCGTGGAGGGGCACGGTTACGAGATCTTCTTCATGCCGGATGAGGAGCAGCGCCGACGGCGTGTGGAGGCCAACCCTTACACGGTGATTGCGCCGCGACTGAACGAGTTCCACCAGCACTTCAACACCGGGCGCCGCACGTACCGGATGCTGGCATTCACGCCGTTTCCGGCCAAGTACGGCATGGGCCGCTTGTACGATCCCGAGTTGACGTCCCACAGCGACAACCGCCACTCGTGGACCTACATGATCCCGTTTGAAGACGAGGACCCGGCGATCCGAGAGGAGTACTACACCGAGCTGAGACGGAACGGGGTCGCGCTGCAACTGGAGCCGCTCAAGCAAGGAGCGTAGCAGGCGCAGCTTGCCGTATGATGGCCGCGTAATGGCCATCGCTCCTCCATCTGCCGCCACGGATTACGACACGCTGCTGGACCTGGTCACGCGCCGGGCCAGCGTCCGCAAGCTCAAGTCCGACCCGATCCCGGACGGCTGCATCGAGAAGATGCTGGAGACGGCGCGCTGGGCCATGTCCGGAGCCAACTCCCAGCCTTGGGAGTTCGTCGTCGTCAGGGACGCGCAGATCAAGAAGGACCTGTGGCGGGCCTACGTGGAGATGAACAGCGACTTCATCTACTGGATGGAGCAGCAGCGTGAGTTCGAGCTGCGCCACCCGTCGTACCAGCTGACGCACGACCAAGCGGTGCAGCGGCAGCGCGTGGACCAGGGCTGGTCCGAGGCGCCGGTGCTGATCGTGGTGCTGGGCGACGGCCGGCGGCAGTGGGGCACGGTCATGGGCGCCATGACCTACGACCGCGGCCAGACGCACCTGACCGACGGCCTGGCCAACGCCGAGACGTTGATCCACCTGGCAGCCAAGTCGCTGGGCCTCAGCACGCAGCACACGACCATCCATATCCCGGACCCGTTCAAGCGCATCTTAGGCGTGCCGGACCTGATCCGGCTGCACGACATCATCCCAGTCGGTTACGCGGACGTGGAGCCCATGGCGGGCGTGCGGCGCGAGCCGGAGGAATTCACGCACCACGACCGCTACGAGATGTCGAAGTACATGACCAACGAGCAGGTGATCGAGTACCTCTACAACCTGCGCAAGAAGACGATCCCCAAGTACCGGCAGTCCTATGCCGGCAAGGAGCCGGCGAGCTAGGAGCTGTTCTCGCCGCCAATCATCCCAACCCGTCGCCACGCGCCAGGCGACAGGATAGACCGCGCCATGTCGACCAGGATGCCGCACGTCTCCACGCGGGAGAGGGTTTCCTCAAGCAGCCGGTCGAAGGTCCAGAAGCTTGTGGCCAGAGAGAGGATGGTACGCGCCCGCCTGGGCGGGCACTCGAGGCGGAGCTGCTGCTCGGCACTGAGGCGCTTCACGAGCTGGTCGATGCCGCGCTGCCGCTCGTCCTCGAGCACCTCGACCGCGCGATGCGCTTCCTGATCGATGGCGGACAGGGCCATGAGCCTGCGGAACAGGACCTGGTCCGCGGCCCAGGCCCGGCAGGCTTGCACCACAATGGCCTCCACAGCTTCTTCGGGATCGGGTACCTCGCGAGCAGGTCCTAACCAATCGACTTGGGCCGCGCTCACGGCGTCCCGCAGAACCTCTTCCAATAGTCCCTGTCGCGAATCGAACTGATAGTGGACTGTGGAGCGAGCCACGCCGGCAACTTTGATGAGCTGGCTGACGTTGAGGCGGTCCGACCCATCGCGCAGCAGCACCTGGCGCACGGCGCCGAGGATGCGCTGGCGAGTCCTCGCGACCCCGGCGGCTCTCTTACCCTGCTTCGGCAGGCGATCGCCCGTCCGATCAACGTCTGCCACGACCATTACGCCTGCAGCGGCAGCGTGAAGGCGAACCGGGAGCCGTTGGGCAGCCTCCGGGCATACAGCCGCCCACCATGGGCTTCCACGATGCTCTTGCAAATAAACAAGCCGAGGCCATGGCCCGCGATGCCATAACGGAGGGCGTTGTCGCCCCGGCCGTAGCGATCGAACAGGCTCTCCAGCTCGCGCTCGTCCAGCCCGATCCCTGTATCAGTCACGCTGACCTCCACCTCGTCTTCGACCCTGTCGATGTGCACCTCGATGAGACCCCCTTCGGGCGAGTACTTAACGGCATTGCCCAGCAAGTTGACCAGCACGGCTTCGACCTTGACCAGATCGGCTCGCACATCGACCTCGACCTCCGCCGACATCGTGATGCTGTGCGTGTCCGACGACAGCTCGATCCGCCGCGCCTGCTCGGCCACCAGAGCATTGAGGGAGAACTGTTCCTTGTCCAGCATCAGCGCGTGCTGGGACTCGATCTGGAGCGACACGAGCAGGTTGTCGACCATCTTCTCCAGCCGCTGCAGCTCGGCGTCGATCTCGCGGCACGCCTGTTGGGGATCGATGCCCACCTGGTCCATAAGGCCATGGACGTACGTCTTGGCAATACTCAACGGCCCTCGAAAATCGTGCGACAGCATCGACAGCAGATCCGACTTGGCGCTGTTGAGGGCCGACAGGCTGGCGACTGCTTCGCGCTCGAGATCGAGCTGTCGGGCCAGCCGCTCTTTGAGCTGGCTGAGTTCAATGATGCCACCTAACTGCGCGGCGATGGCCGACGCGAACTCGACTTCTTCGGAGGAGAAATCGTGTACCGCCAGGGTCTGCAGATTCATGACACCGACCACACGCTCTTCCACCAGGATCGGCACGGACAGCATCGACAGAAAGCGCTCTTGATCGAGGTTGGGCACCCACACGAAGCGAGCCTCCGAGCGCACATCCTTCACGGCCAGCGGCCGGCGGTGTGTAGCGACCCAGCCTGTAATTCCCTCGCCGAGCCCCAGCTTGACGGTACCGA
>DAIUFO010000420.1:0-3417 GCA_036844545.1 Chloroflexota bacterium | reverse complement strand
CCTGGTGTACAGTGTGCCGCTGAACGAGTCCAAGGCACGCTTCGACGAGGCGTTGGACGTCATATTCGGCGCCTGGAAATCAGACGTGTTCAGCCACCACGGCCGGTTCTTCAACTACGACGACGTGGACATGTGGCCACGGCCCTACCAGCAGCCCCACCCGCCGGTGTGGATGGGCGCGCTCAGCGACGACTCGTCACGGCAAATCGCGCGGCGGCCGGACATCAGCATCTGCGTCAACTTCTTCCCGCAGCCTGAGGTCGTTCGCCAGCTGAAGATCTTCCACGAGGCTGCCGCCGAGGCGGGCCGGATAATCAGCGACGACGACGTCATCTACGGGCGGCACGTCTTCGTGGCGGAGACCGAGGCCGAGGCGGAGCGCGTTGCGCGCCCGCACGTGGAGTACTACTGGCAGAACCTCATCCATGAGATCAACACGGCGGCGTTGCACAAGATGATGGCCCAGAACCCGGACATCGATTGGAACAAGGTGAAGCCGCCGTTCGACTACGGCGCGGCCACGCTGGAGAACCTGCGCGAGCGGGGCTTGCTGCTGATTGGGACGCCGGATCAGGTGTTCGATCAGGTGATGGAGCAGTACGAGCAGGTGGGCGGGTTTGGTACGCTGCTGGCCATGATCCGGATGGGGTCGATGCCGCAGGATGTGTTGCTGCGCTGCATCCGGCTCATGGGCGAGGAGCTCGTGCCGAGGCTCCACCAAGTCCAATCCAAAGTTCACACCGCGACCGCGACAGCAGCGGCATAGGAGTCCCCCGATGCAGGCAAGAGATCGCGAGCGCACTCGGGAGCGCGAACACTACGAGGAGATCATCGCTCACCAGAAGAAGGAGCGGGAGCGGTCGTTCACCGGCCGGGTGGTGGTTCGCGGCGAGGAGATGCCGTGGTCGATGAGCCGTCAAGCGCTGGTCAAGCACTACCTGTGGCCGTCGCGCTACTCGGGTGGCGAGCCGATCGATGTGTTGGACGACTGGAACGTGTTCGTTCAAGACATCCGCGTGCATTCGGGCAAGCATCGCCACCAGGGCGGCCTGGTCATCTACATCATCGAAGGAGAAGGGTACTCGGTGGTGGACGGCGAGCGACATGATTGGCAGGCAGGCGACCTCCTGCTGCTGCCGGTCAAGAAGGGTGGTGTGGAGCACCAGCATTTCAACAAGGACGACGCCCACCCGGCCAAATGGATCGCCTTCATCAGCGCCGCGCTGTTTGAGTTCGGGGCCAGTGAGATGGTCCAGCTGGAGAACCACCCCGACTTCAAGGCCAATGGCAGGAACGGCCGATGAGCGCGCCGGCTGCCAAGCGACCGGACGACTTGTTGGAGTGGCTGTTCCGCCTTCGAGACGAACAGCGCGAACAGCGCGGCAAAGGCGCTTGGCTCATCAGGGGCAAGGATCGGACCTGGGAGCACAACCGCCAGGGCAAGATGAAATGGTTCATGCATCCAGCTCTGGAGGACACCTGCATCCAGTCGATGCTGTTCTTCGAACAGGAGATCCCGCCCGGCGGCAAGACCGGTGTGCAGATGACGCCTGGCGGCGCGTGCATGTACATCATCCAGGGCCGCGGCTACACGCTGCTGGACGGCGAGCGCCACGATTGGCAGGCTGAAGACGTGGTCCAGATCCCGCTGCGCCGGGATGGCGTGAAGGTCCAGCACGTCAACACCGATCTGCGGCAGCCGGTGCGGTTCGTGTCCGCCGAGGTCAACATGCTGGACATATTAGGCGTTGACCGCGGCGCTGCCCTCGAGCAGATCGAGGACGCGCCGAAGTACGAAAGCTGAGGAGACAAGGGTTATGGCCACGCTGGTTCACAAGCCAGTCGAGAAATTCGTCCAGGCTGGCGAATACAAGACCCACTACTGGGAGGCTGGCGAAGGTGAGCCCGTGCTGCTGCTGCATCCGGCTTGCCCAGGCGCCAACGGTGGCACCGAGTACCGCCACAGCATTGAGCCGCTGAGCCGGCATTTCCGCGTCCTGGCGCCCGACCTCATTGGCTTCGGCAAGACCGACTCACCCACGCGCATGCTCAAGCACCCGGCGTACGTGGAGCACATGGTCGAGTTCATGAAGGCCGTCGACGCGACTCCCGCGCACCTGGTCTCGAATTGCCGTGGTGGATTAGTGGCCATCTCGATTGCCGGCGAGCACCCAGAGTTGGTCCGCCGGCTGGTCGTGATCGGCAACGCCGGCGGTGGCATCCCGCCCGAGCTCGAGGAAAAGGCGCTGAAGCCGTATTCCGACTTCGTGCCAACGCGCGAGAATCTCAAGGTCTCGCTGCAGCGCTGCTACTTCAACCCCGAGCACGTTTCCGGTGAGGCCTTCGAGCAGCTGTTCGAGGCCAGCGAGCGGCAGTACGGCGCCTACGCCAAGCTGGGAGGCTATCCCATGGATGTGCCTAACCTCAAACCGCTGCTGGCCGAGATGACAGTACCGACACTATTCGTCTGTGGCCGGGAAGACAAGGTGCTCACCTTCGAGCAAGCCATAAAGGGCTATGCCATGACGCCCGGCGCTCGGCTGTATGCCATCGCCGACTGCGGCCTGCACCCACAACTGGAGCATCCGGACGAGTTCAACCACGTCGTCACGGAGTTCCTGAAAGGCAGGATGGCCTAAGCTCAAGTCCAGGTGAACCTGAAAGCGACCGCCCCCGAAAAAAGCCAACCCTCTCCTGCCGCAGCGGGAGAGGGCGAGGGTGAGGGTGAGGGTGCTTCGGCGCCGCACTGCCCTCTGCCGTCGGATCGCGGAGCGTTAGGGCCCTCACCCAGACCCTCTCCCGCTGCGGCAGGAGAGGGTTACGTAACCGCAGCTCTTGCGCGCAACGTGAACAGAATTTGCGTTATCGTGCGGCTAGGCGCCTAAGGGGCATGCCCGATAAGCAGGACATCGCGCTCACCGTCAACGGCGCGCGCTACAGCGGTACGGTCGAACCACGACGCTCGCTGGTCGACTTCCTGCGCGGGGACTTAGGCCTGACCGGCACGCACGTCGGCTGCGAACATGGCGTGTGCGGCGCGTGCACCATCCTGATGGCCGGGGAGACCGTGCGCTCGTGCCTGCTGTTCGCAGTCCAGGCTGATGGGGCGGAGCTGACGACGATTGAAGGCGTGGCTGAGGGCAAGAAACTGCATCCCATCCAGCAGGCGTTCAAGCAGCATCATGCTTTGCAGTGTGGCTTCTGCACCCCGGCCATGATCCTGACCGCGCTGGAGTTGCTGCGCGATAACCCTTCGCCGACCGAAGACGAGATTCGGGTTGGTTTATCCGGCACCTTGTGCATGTGCACCGGCTACGTCAACATCATCCGCGCAGTAAAGGCGGCGGCGGAGAGCCTGTCAAGAATCCCCTCGCCCGCCGCTTTCGCCGTCCGCGTAGGACCGGGAGAGGGCTAGGG
>DAIUFO010000419.1:1820-3423 GCA_036844545.1 Chloroflexota bacterium | reverse complement strand
GACCCTGGGATCGAACCACATTTGCAGGCGCCCCATGTCACCATTGAAAGCCTTCAGTGAAACCAGGGTGCGTTGTGTGTCGTCGACCATTCAGATTGCAGCTTTTAAAAGATTGTTAACTTTGGAAATCGACGAAGTGTGAGAAATCTAGTTTACGACGTGCAGCGTTACTACCGTACCGTGGCGCCATTTATGGCAGCCGAGCTGGCCGGCCGAGGCGACGAAGCCTTGTGGCGAGAGGTTGGCCGGCAGCACTGCCATGGGCGCATCCTGGAGATTGGCTGCGGCAGTGGCCGGGTGACCGCCGTGCTGGCGGAGGCGGGGGCGCGCGTGCTGGGTATCGACGTCTCGCCCGATCTGCTGCGGCAGGCGCAGCAGAATGCAGCCGGCACCTCGGTCCGCCTGCTGCTGACGGACGCCCGCCAGATGGCGTTGCGCGCTGAGTTCCAAGCTATCGTCGCGCCGGACGATCCGTTCAGCCATCTCACCAGTGGCGGCGACCGCGACCAAGTGCTGCGTGGCGTGGCGCGGCACCTCGCGCCAGAGGGCATATTCGTGCTGGACGCGCTGTGGTTTCCAGCAGGCAAGGTGGACAAGGTCGCCGGCCATGACCTGACTATCAACGGCCAGCTCGTCCACGTCACCGAGCATTGGCGCTGCAACCAGCGCACGCACCGCTGCGCTACCGAGTACAACTACGACAGCGGCGCCGGCGAGCCCGCTCACGCCCGTTTTGAAGCTCGGTATTGGACCCCCCCAGAGCTGTGCGAACGCTTCGAGCGAGCCGGACTGCGAATTACTCAACGCTGGGGCAGCTACGATGGCCAGCCCTGGGACGAGCAGCGCTCCGAATGTCTGGTGGTGGAAGCCAGGCCTCAAGTCCGCCGCCCCTAAAGCCGATACTCGATATGGGCGCTTTCCGACTTCCGTATCGCGCCGCCTCCGTGAGGCGCCCTTGAAGCTATGAGAGAACTTCCGCGCCTGCCGGTCGTCAGCGACTCTACGCTGGTGCTGGCGCTCGCCGATGCGGAACAGCGCGAGCAGGAGGGCAGCGGCCAAGACTCACCGTTCAGCGCGGTGCTGCCCCCACCTGCGCAGCTCGTGGCGCAGGCGCTGAACGATCCCCGACCGACGGAGCTGCACCTCCAGTTCCAGCGGCACATCGGCAATGCCTTGAGCGCGCTGGCGGCGGCTGCCGGCGGCGTGGCCGCGGCGGCAACCGCCCTTTCCCCGCACAACGCCTTCAACGCCTTCCGGCAAGTCGGTGTCAGCAGTTCACACCCGGACGTTGCCAGCGGCACGGCTTCTCAGGGCGCGCGCATCAGCTCCTACGGCCTGCAGGTCCCGCGGCTGGCAGCGGCGCAGGAGAACGTCGGCGAGCTGCTGGCCAGGGAGGCGCCGATGGCGCTCGATCCGGGCCAACACTCGTTCGAGCTGCGCACCTTCGTCGGTGTCAAGCACCTGAGCGTGCCTGTTGCCGAGGGCGAGAGCAACGACTCGGTGCTGACCCACATGGCGGCCGCTATCAACCAGGCCAACCTGGGAGTCATCGCCACGCTCGCGCGGCCGACGTTCAGCACGCTCCAGATCGCCATCACCGCCA
>DAIUFO010000419.1:0-1810 GCA_036844545.1 Chloroflexota bacterium | reverse complement strand
GTACAAACCAGCGGAGCCTCGCGGGAGGCGCGGACAGCCCAGGACGCGGCGTATGTCCTGAACGGCGTCCGGACGACGTCGCCGAGCAACCAGCTACTGCTGCAGGGCGGCAAGATCCAGCTCACGCTGCACACGATCAGCCGCGGCGCCGAGGTTACGGTTGCCATTGGTCCAGACCGCGACGCGGTGCTGGGCGCCGTCGAGCACCTGGCCGAAGCCGTCACGCAACTGGCGGCCGTGATCGGCGAAAACGAGCGCTACCTGTCGCCAACGTTTGTCGGCGATTTCGGATCGGCCGTCCAGGCGCTGGTGCTCCCGCTGCAGCAGGTTGGCGTGGAGATCGCCGAGGACAATGCCGTCAGCGTCAACCGCCAGGCCTTTGTCCAGGCCTTCGACGAGCAGCCGGAGCTGGTGGAGTCCACGCTGTCCTCGCCCAATGGCGCCGCCCAGCGTATCGGCGGCATCGCGGCCGGCGTCATGTCGGACCCGATCTCGCGTTACGGCGCGCGAGAGTTCATCCCGCTCATGCTGCCCCCCACCAGCCACCCCACGCCGCAGATGATCCTGGCCAGCAACAGCTTGAGCGCGCTGCTGTACGCCCAGCTGCTGGCGCAGGGACTATTCATCAACTCACTGTTCTAGCCGGTGCGGGTCGCCATAATCTGTACGTTCCATATCGCTGCTTACCCCTTTGCCGGAGCGAGCAAGCACGAGCCATGCCACAACAACTGCCGTTCCCCGATTCCCTGTGTCACCGCTGCGACGCGCCGCCTCGCTATGTGCGGACCGGGCGCAGCGTCTTCATTCTGTGTCCGCGGATGCCGAACAAGTACCCGCTGCAGCCGGTGCTCAGCTGCCCGGGCTTCCGGAAGAAGCCCGACCTGACGCCGCCGGAGTCCGGTTAACGCGTGCTTGGTGCGCGATGAGCCGCGGGCCCCAAGACTCGCTCGTCGCCGGTGCGGCGCGTAACCTTGCATTCGTCGAGATGCTCCAGGAACGCCTGCGCGTACTTGCGGCTGGTGGCGAACAGGTCGCGAAACTCGGCCAGCGTGATCTTGCCCTGGCTGCTTACATGCTCGACCGTCCGGTCCAGCATCTGCCGATAAGCCGCCGAGTCGAACACCACGCTGTCGGACACCCGCGTGATCTGGCCCTGGCTCAACAGCACGGCCAGCTCCTCGGACGTGAGGCTCAGCTCGCCTTCCGAGGGCGGTGCGAATGGCTTGTCGCGCATGGCCGCCATAGCGGCGTCCAGCCTGCGCTGCAACTCCGGCCCGAGCTTGACCTCGAAGCGGGCATCGGCGACGAACGCCCCGCGATCCGCCATCTCGCCCGCGCTGGTCCACTCGGCTAGGGCAGCATTGAACAGCTTGAGTGCGAGTCCGAGCCGGCTCTTCAGCTCTTCCTTAGGGATGCCAGCCCGGAGAGGAAAGCGGCGGTGGTAGTCGTTCACGTCGCGCTGGACCCGTGCCGTCATGGTCTGCCACGCGCCGGCCGAGATCAGATGCGTGTCCAGGGCCAGGGCTTGGCCGGATTCCAGCAGCCGGTCAAAGCTCTCCTGGGTTTGTCGCGGCGCGAGACCCGACTTCTTCAGCGCGGCGCCGCGCTCGACCGGCTGATCGCCGGCCAAGGCCTGCAGCAGGATCTGATCCGGCGAGCCGGCTTCCAGAGAGCGCAGCCAATCGAGCGATTGCGCACGGAAGCGGTGGTGCAGGCGTGGTGCTGTATCTGCCACCTCACCGCCGCCGATGGTGGCGCTGGGGGATGGCAGGCGTAGGATGAACTTGTCGCCCTTGGCCAGCGCCAGCGG
>DAIUFO010000418.1:0-3436 GCA_036844545.1 Chloroflexota bacterium | reverse complement strand
CGCCGGCCTGTTGTTCGAGTGCCCGCACGATGTTGCCGAAGGGCTGGTCTCCCCAGCCCTCATTCTTGGCATTCTCCAAAATTTCGCTCATGAGCTGTGCCATGGGGGCGTGCACGCCCGTGGATTCCGCTACTTCACATGCCATGGACGCATCCTTTAAGGCCATGGCAATCGGATAACCGGTGAAAACACCCTTGAACGCAGGCGCCAGCCGTGACCACTGGCCGGTCTTGCCATGGTGGGAGGTGTACATCTCCACAAACGTTCCCAGGTCAAGCCCGGCTTTTGTCCCCAAGAGCAGGGCCTCCACGCTTCCGAAGAAGGTGGCAAATCCGATCAGCTGATGCGCCGCCTTAGCCACCATCCCCTGGCCAATGCCGCCCATGTAAAAGACCCTTGCCGCCATGTCCTCCAACAGCGGCCGGTATTTGATGAACACCGGCTGGTCGCCTCCAGCCATGATCGTCATGTTGGGTGGCCGCCCGGTGACCGGTGCGTCCAAGATGTCCACGGAACGCCGCCGGCAGACGGTGGCGAACTTCCTGATGGCCGCTGGCGAGTTCGTCGTGGTGTCGATAAATACGCCACCGGGGGCGAGCCCGGCCAGGATACCCTCGCTCGAATGGAGCAGCACCGACTCCACCTCCGCCGGTCCCGGCAGCGAGGCAATGACAACCTCGCTCGCTTCAGCCACGCTCTTGGGCGAGCTGGCCGCGATCGCTCCGAGATCGACTGCTCTCCGCACAGCCTCAGGGCTGGAGTCGTACACCGTGACCGGGTGGCCTGCCTCGAGCAGGCAGCGCACCATGGCGCCGCCCATGCGGCCGGCTCCGACGAAACCGGCCCTCAACTACTTGTTGAGGCGCGGATCTTGTCCATGAAGCCCGTATCGATGATTTTGTCCGGCGTCATCGGGCCGTAGCGGGCCGGGTCGATCTGCTTGAGCGCATCCAGAAGCGTCTGCACGCCGAGCGTGTCCGGATACGGGTCCGTGCTGAGGCGGCCGCGCATGGCGTCGTAGCCGGTCCGGATGAGAGGACTGCCGGGATCCAACTTCATCTCCTTGGCAAGGGCTGGCAGGACGTCAGCCTGGTTCTTCTCGTCGGCAAAGTAGCGGATGCCGTCGATCATGCCTCGCAAGGCGGCGTCCACCGTCTTGGGATTGGCCTTGGCGAAGCTCTCCTGGACCACCACCGCGGTGGCAACGTACGGTTGATTGGTGAGGCTGGCCAGTAGGTTCAAGCCCTTCGACTTTGCCTGCTGCTCGTACGTCTCCTGGTCGAGGATGGCAGCCTCGACCTGTCCGCTGCTGAGCGCCCCCCAGCGCGCGGGGGAATTACCCACCTGCTGCAGGTTCAAGTCTTTCGTTGCATCCAGCCCGGATGACTTCAAGGCGATGCGAAGCGAGACGTCCGATGGGTCGCCGAGCTTCCCGATGGCGAATGACTTGCCGCGTAAGTCGCCGAGCTGTTTGATGCTCGCGTTGCCGAAGACGCCATACGGGCTGTGCTTCGCGAAATAGGCGATGAGTTTCAGCGGCACGCCCGATGTGATTCCCTGGATGATGTCCACCCCGTCGGACACGTTCATCTGCACTTCGCCCGACGTGAGGGCAGCCGTGCCCACACTGGTTTGGGCGTACTCCACGTCGACGGTGAGGCCATACTTCTGAAAGAGACCCTTGTCGGCGGCCAGGCGCGTAAAGAGATCCTCTCCGCCCGCCGTGGCATAAGTCAGCTTGATGTGGTCGCGCTCGGGCCTCTGGCCGGAGTTTGAGGTGGCTGCAGACGGTTTGGACTGCGCGGCTCCGGCCGGGCTGGCCGAGACCGTGCTCGGCGGCACCTGACTCGCCGGCGGCGTGGAAGCCGGGTTGAGCGTAGCGGTCCCGCCGCAGGCAACCAGGCCAGCGAGGGTTAACAACGCCCAGCCCGCCTTCACTTCGTGACGCATGGAACTGCTCTCCTTAAATTCTGGGATGGCCATCAGAAGAGGAACGTGAGGTTCTTGGCCAGGAGCACGTTTTGATCGAGGAAGATGCTGCGCTTCAGCAGCTTCCACTGCCCGTCCTCCCTGCGCAGCACATCCTCCCGTTTGCCCACCAGAATATCCGTCTCATCCTGCAGTCGATTCCGGTACACCAGGAAACGGCTGCTGAGTTTGACTGTGCTGGGATCGGCCACCGAAGGAAGGACCTCCACGAGCCGTACATTCGAAATCATGTGGGAGATCCGCGACAGCGGTTCTTCGGCCCAGTGGATGCCGGTCATGAGCTGCTTCACCCGCAGAGCGAGCGTGGTCTTATTGTCGTCGAAATAAGCAAGCTCTTCGAGCTCGCGGGTGTTCTCGCGCCACTGCTCGCCGAATTTGTAGTTGCGCCGCAATGGCATCCAATAGCGGACGTCCTCCGAGAGCAGATCCAACCATTCCTCGTACCGCCAGCTGTCGAGCAGATCGGCTTCCGCGTACAAGACGCTCTCCAGCTCTCGCTGGAGTAGAAGTTCCTCGATAGCCGTCTGAGCAGGCGCCATAGTCTGCTCAGGGCTGTCCGGCAGCCACAGCGTCCTCGGCCGCGGCTGCTCGTACCAGCGGCCGAGGTGGCATCATCTCGTCCCAGGTCGTCGAGTCCATGAACTCGCTCCAGCGCTTGTAGAAGCCACGTTGGGTGTGCTCGCTGGGAGTGGGCGCCCACCAGGCCATGCGCAAATTGGGAGCCGGCACGACCTGCCCCAGGCGCAACGAATTGTTGTAGGGATAGCGCCGCGCAATGGTGCCCCGGCTGGCGGCGGTAGCGTAGTTCCAGTTCTCCATGTCGTCCTGTTCGGTCATGCCGGCCGGTCCCGAATACCTGATGTAGTGATGCCGCAGCAGGTCTTTGACCTCCTTGGGCGCGTCCTTGTCCACCAGCAGCCAGCGCCAGCCTTCGGTCAGATGCGCACCCATAGGCTGCCAGACGCACATATCCCGCGGGAACTGATGCAAGTGGCAGGTGAAGTTCGGGAAGATCCGAGCTGTTCCCGACAGCGGCGGCCGCACCTGGCCCTTCAGCCGCTCGCGCCGGCGCGCGCCAACCTCGGCGTAGTACTCGCTCACGATCCGGGGCTGGTCCAGCGGCCCAACCGGTGACTCGAACGAAGGGAAAGGATCGTCGTCGTATTCCGTGTATTGGGCATACGGCGTCACGCCCGAGACTGAGTGACCGAGGTCGAACGAAATGTGCCCGTGCTTGGGTCTGGGCTTGTCGTTGCGTCCGTTGCGGGTATGCCCGACTCCACCGGGCCCGATTCCGGCGATCTCCACCGACCGGTGGCTGACCAGGTGGAGCGGATCGCCGCCGAAGTTCTCGGCGCAGAACTTCCAATTGCCTGGGAACCGCCACTTGATCACGCCACCTATCACTTCCGAGCCGCCCTCGCGGCCGTCCAGGGCATCCACGAGC
>DAIUFO010000417.1:0-3448 GCA_036844545.1 Chloroflexota bacterium | reverse complement strand
GCTACCGCTCCCCCGCCGGCACCGGCGTGGCCATGGGCTTCGCCCTCTGGCGCTAAGCCAGCACGTGTAGGTGCCCAGCAAGCCACCATTCGCCGAGAGCAAGCATTGGATTTGGCGAATGAGCGTAGCCAAAGGCTACCTGGACGAAAGGACCTGGTTTGAGCCGGAGAGCGGCTTCGAGTACCGGGCTGATCCGCTCCATGGCACATGGCATCGCATTTCCCCTCGGGAGGGGCAATATCAAGACATCGATGCCGTAACCGGGCTCCCGTTGCCCTCGCGACTCGGACGTTGGCGCTCCATGCGCCACCACAGCCGTTAGTCTTCCGGCAGGGCCTCCAGATTGTCGGCGGCTACCCGTATCCGCGTGGCCTCCTCCGGAGGGCCATCATTTTCGTAAATGGCGGGCTCGTCAAGCTCCACCCAATAGTACGGATCCCATTCGGCCGGCTCTATGACTGTGGCCAGCGGTGACCGAAGCGTCAGCAGAAACTGGTGCGTAACGAGGCGCACTCGAGTTCCGGCACGAAGCGCAGGCTGACGGCTAATCGCCATGGCTCAAGCATGGCCCCAGTTGGCAAAAACGTCAACAGGCTGACAAAGGGGAGAGGCGGACTCATACCGTGGTTTCCAATACCGCCGCCTTGAGCGCCGCTATCAGCTTGGGGCTGGCGTTGAGGGACTGGGTGCGGCGGAGGTTGAGGCCTCGGGAGGCGGCGCGCTGGCGGGCTTGGACGTCGAGGTCGTAGAGGATCTCGAGGTGATCGGAGATGAAGCCTATCGGCGCCACGAGGAGACGGCGGATTCCCTCGCCGGCGAGGCAGTCGACGGTTTCCAGGATGTCCGGGCCGAGCCAAGCGTCGCCGGTGGCGCCGGCGCTTTGGAAGGAGAACTGCCAGCGAGGGAGTTCGAGCTGGGAGGCGAGAGCCTGGCTGGTGGCCTGGAGCTGGTCGACATAGGGATCGCCCAGGTCCAGGATGCGCTTGGGCAGGCTGTGGCCAGTGAAGGTCACCACTTCGGGATCGAACCCGTCCGAAGCGGCGCGGACGTGCTTCGCCACCGCCTCGAGATAGGCCGGCTGCAGATGCCAGCTCCGGACGTCACGGAAGGCGATGCTCGTGCCGGTGTCTTCGATGGCCTGCATGTAGGCGCCGACGCTGAGCGCGGAGTAGTGCGGCGCGAGGGCCATGGCGACGGCCTGGCGGATGCCGGCTGCCTCCATCTCGGCCACGGCTTCCCGGATGTAAGGGCGCCAGTGCTTCATGCCCAAAAAGACGCGGAAGTCCGGACCCAGCGCCGCCTGCAAGCCCGCGGCCTGCTGCCGGCTGATTTCGAGCAAGGGTGTGCTGCCTCCGACGGCGTCGTAGCGGCCGCGGAGGTTGGCCAGCAGCTCGGGCGTGGGTGGCCGGCCGCCGCGGATGTGGGTGTAGAAGGCCTCGACCTCCTCCACGCCGCGAGGCGTGCCGTAGGCCATGAGGAGGACGCCTATCACGAGTGGACCAGCTCCACCAGCCGAGCGAGGTTGTCCAACGGCGTGTCCGGGTGCAGGCCGTGGCCCAGGTTGAAGATGTGGCCCGCCCGCCCTCCGGCGCGCTCCAACACACGCCTTGCCGCGGTCTCGACCGCGCTCCAAGGTCCCAGCAGGACCAGCGGGTCGAGGTTGCCTTGCACGCCGCGGTCGTAGCCGGCTCTGGCCCAGCCTTGATCCAACGGCACGCGCCAGTCGAGGCCGATGACGCTGCCGCCAGCCGCCGCCATGTCCTCGAGCAGCCAGCCGGTGTCCACGCCGAAGTGGATGCTGGGGACATCGCCCAGCGCCTCGAAAATGCGCCGCGAGTAGGGCTGGACGCAGCAGCGGTAATCGTCTGGCGAGAGGCAGCCCACCCAGCTGTCGAACAGCTGCACCACTTGCACGCCGGCCGCGAGCTGCGCCTGGAGATATGTCGCGGTTAGGTCCGCAAGGCGGCTCAGCAGCTCGCTCCAGACCTTCGGCTGGCCGTACATCAGCCGCTTGGTCTGCTCGAACGTCCGCGAGGACTTGCCCTCGACCAGGTAGCTGGCCAGGGTGAATGGCGCTCCGGCGAAGCCGATCAGGGCCACGTCCGGCGGCAGTTGCTGGCGAAGCAGCCGAATGGTTTCCAGCACGAAAGGCACGTCCTGTTCCGGCTCCAGCGGTCGCAGCCGGCCCACGTCGTCCAGCGAACGGATGGGCGCGGCCAGCACCGGCCCGGCGTGCTCCACGATGCGGACGTCCAGCCCGATGCCGATGAGCGGGGTCATGATGTCGGCGAACAGGATGGCGGCGTCCACGCCCAGGCGGCGCACCGGCTGGAGCGTCACCTCGGCGCACAGCTCCGGCTGATGGGTGATGGCCAGCAGATCGTGCTTCTCCCTGACAGCCCGGTATTCCGGCAGCACCCGGCCAGCCTGGCGCATGAACCAGACGGGCGTGCGGTCCACCGGCTGGCGCGAGCAAGCGCGTAGGACGCGATTCATGCTCATACAGGGTAGTACCCTATTAGCCATGAGCAACACCGAGTTTTCGGCTGTCACGCTGGAGGAGCTGGTCGACACCAAGACCACCGCGTTGGTGGTCGTGGACATGCAGAACGACTTCTGCCATTCCGAGGGGGCGCTGGCTCGGAACCGCCAGAGCCCGGTCCTTATCCAGGCCATGGCTCCGCGGCTGCGCGCGCTGCTGGCCTCGGCTCGCGAAACGGGCACTTCGATCGTTCACGTTCGTACCCATCACAGCCCGTGGACGAACTCGCCGGCCTGGACGCGACGCAAGCTGGGCGCCATGTCGCGCTGCTTCCCCAACTCCTGGGGGGCCGACTGGTACGAGGGCTTCGAGCCCATCCTGGACGACGCGTGGTCTCCGGAAACGCACGAGTATGTCGTAACGAAGCATCGCTACAGCGCGTTTTGGGATACCGACATGGATCTCATCTTGCGGTCACACGGCATCCAGTCACTGATCATGACCGGGGAAGCCACCAACGTGTGCGTCGAGACCACCGCCCGCGACGCGTACATGCGCGATTACTCGATCGTGTTCGTGTCCGACGGCACGGCTACGTACAGCGAGGCCGTGCACGAGGCCACGCTGCACAACATGAGCGCCCACTTCGGGATCGTCGTCGATTCCGACGAAATCGTGGCCGCCTGGCGCAAGCTGGGCGTCCTCAAAGAGCCAGTCGCCGTCTGAGCCCAGCGAATTCGGAGCCGTTCGAGATGCGGCGGCTGGCCGTGTTGATGGAGCCCGACCGCTCCGATCCCAAGGAGGTCGAGGGCGTCCTCAACCCCGCCGTCGCTCGCGGGCCGGACGGCCAGCTCTACCTCTTCCCCCGGCTGGTGGGCAGCGGCAACTACTCGCGCATCGGCGTGGCCCGGGTGCTGTTTGACCGCCGCGGCGACCCGTGAGGGGTGGAGCGGCTGGGAGTAGCGC
>DAIUFO010000416.1:0-3458 GCA_036844545.1 Chloroflexota bacterium | reverse complement strand
GCGCAGGAAGATGGCCAACAGAAGCAAGCTGGCAAAGGCGCTGGCGCACAGCAGGTCACCTTCGCTCAAATTGAAGTACGGGTTGCCGGCTGCGGCGGCTTGTTTGCCGCTCTGGCCAAATATGTCCCGGCTGAGATCGCGCAGCAGCGTGGGCAGAATAATCAGCTCTTGAACCTCGAAACTGCCGCGGTTGGTCCCGGCGATCTCCTGGACCTCCACGAGCAACCGTGGGGCGGCCAGGGCGACAGCTCCGAGCAGTGAGAGGGCCAGCAGGTGCAGCGAGGCGCGATTCCCGCGGAACCACAGGTAGCCAGCGTAGAGGAGCAGGAAAAGGAGAAGATACATAAGCTCCTGCAGAAAGGCACACCACAGACCGGCCGCCAGTAAGGCGAGCAGGGGCAGGATGGTGCGATAGGGCCGCGCCGCGTCGGCGGTGTGCACCAAGTGGAACAGCGGTGGAGCGAGCACAATGGACAGGTACGTCGAGTCGTTCTGAGCAAGCTTGAGCAGGGCATAAGTGGCGCACGCATAGACGCAAGCCCCAGCTACTGCCGCGAGTCTGTCACCACAGAACTGATACAGCACCCAGTAGGTGACCACCAGCGTCAGCGCCAGCAGGCCGGCAGAGACGTAACCAAACAGCGCGATGAAATCGTGCTGGCCAGTAAGGACTGGGAGCAAGAACAGCGGAGTGGGGAAGCTGAACGCTTGGGCCCACACGTCAAACCCGGAGAAGATGCCATCAGCCCAAGCGTTCAGCCGGTGCTGGGCTAGACCATCGTCAAAGATATGGACGAAGGTGAGGTACTGGTTCCATCGATCGGAGTTGCCGATGAAGCGGAAACCGCCGAACAGGACGTCGCGGAAGATGAACGTGGAGAACCCGACCAGACATACCACCGGCGCCAGGTGCCACGCCAGCAGGGTGCGCCAGGAACTCACCGGCTAGCTTATGGGTCTGAAGTTGAAGTGCACAAGCTTGCGGACGAGCTGGGCCAGAAGTGAGACGAAGCGGCCTTTAACCGTGACATGGTAGCGCCCGGACGTTGCGCTCAGGTAGCCGTTGGCAGCCATCGCTTCGATCCGATGCTCGATGATCTGGTGGACGCCGTAGGCGCGCTCGATCGCCTCGATACTCAGCACCGCGTCTGGACTGAGGCCGAACTCCAACAGCAATCGCAAGGTGATCGAACGCGCCACATGGAAGTAAAACAGGACGCCCGTACAGAACAGCAGCACCAGCACGATCAGGCCGTCCATCAATCCGAGAGCGAAGCCAACTTCGGCCAGCTGCGCGGGCAAGAAACCAAAGCTGGCCGGGGTGAGGACGTACAGCAGCAGATAGGCCGGCACGATGGGGGCGAAACAGATGACCATCGTTTTGTAGACTCTTCGCGGCGCGGCGAATTGCAAGGCGCTCAGCAGGCTTAGGGCCCAAACTAGGATGAGCGCCACGCTGAGAATGAGGCCCTTAAGCATCGCCCGACTCGCGTTCCGGCAGTAGGTTGATTATGCGCCGCAGCGCGAAGCCGAGGCGCGCATAGTGCCGGCCCTTGGGCAGTAGCCGGTAGCCGGCGGCAGCCTGCTCTATGTAGTCGCCGTTCATCAGCTTGGGCAAGCGGCGCACAAGCAGCAGGTTCACAGGCTCGTTCTCGCCGTAGATGGCCAGGGCCTCAGCGCTTGTCAGGCCCTCGGGCTCGCATTTGCGGATGGCGTTCATCAGGCCGATGGAGGGGCCCGTCCAGCAGACGTAGCAGAAGGTCCAGAAACCGTGGAACACCAAGGCAAGGACCAGCAGACCATTCCAGAAGTCGACCTGGTGAGCCGGTTCCAGCCAGCCGGCCGGCAGCGCGTACAGGTTCGGCGGCAGCGCCTCGTAGAGCACCACATACACCACCACAGACATGGCGAAGGTACCGAGGAGCACCTTGTACTCCTGTTTGCCCTTGTAGAGCCGACTGAGGACAGCGGAGGTCAACACTATGAAGGCAAAGCAGCCAGCTGCGAGGACAAGGCTCTTCAGGATGACCAACCCATCACGGTTTGATTCTGCTCGATAAGGGAACCGATTGACCGGGCAATGCTACAGCGAAAGCGGCTGCTTGCCGTCGTTGTCGATAAAGGTTCGATGCCAGATCTCCAGTGCGAGCAGGGGCCAGAGTCTGGCGGCGTGATTGAAGCGACCGCTCTGTTGCTCGTCCAGCAGCCGCTGCACGGCCGAGGCTTCGAACAAACCACGCCGCGCGTCACGCCCGAGCAGCAGTTCCCGGGTAAAATCCCGCAACTCGTCGCGCATCCATGCACCGATAGGGACGCCAAAGCCCTGCTTAGGACGGTTCGTGATCCCCGCCGGAAGTCGCTTCTCGAACACTTTCTTCAGGAGGTATTTCGACGTCCGGCCACGGAGCTTCAGGCTCGTGGGCAGGCGAGCCGCGAACTCCATGACCTTTTGATCGAGGAAGGGCGATCGGCATTCCAGGGACCAGGCCATGGAGGCAATGTCAACCTTTACCAACAGGTCATCAGGCAGGTACGTCGCGACGTCCACATCGAGCAGGCGATCGAGGGCGGCGACAGGCGCCTTGCCCTTCCTGAATAACGGCTCGATGCCTCGTAGATCGTGCAGCTGCGTGCGGAAATCCGCCGTGTACAGTCGCTGCTTATCTGAGGGCCGAAAGGAGGTAACCCAGGCCGCGTAACGCTCCTCCAGCCCGCCATCCATCATGTCGGCCACAGCAAAAAGCCGGCGGCCCAAATAATTCCGTTCGGAAAACAAGCGCGTCACGGTGCGAGCTGCCCCAGCAAGCGACCTCCTGGGTATGGCTGGTAAACGAGCCAGAAGCTCAGTGCGGAGGAACTGCTGATACCGCGGGTAGCCCGCGAAGCACTCATCGCCACCATCCCCAGTGAGCGCAACCTTCACGTGGCCCGCAGTGAGGCGGCTCAGGTAGTAGGTCGGGATGGCTGATACATCCGAGTAGGGCTGGTCGTATTGCCATACGATGCGGGGCACATGCCGGACCGCATCTGGTTCGACCATAACGTCGCGATGATCGGTGCCGAAATGGTGAGCCACCGAGCGCGCGTACTGAATCTCATCGAAATCCGGTTCGGGAAAGCCTATAGTGAACGTCTTTACGTTCGATGTTTGCTCGGCCATCAGCGCGACGATGGTGCTGGAGTCAATACCACCGCTGAGGAAGGCACCAAGGGGTACGTCGCTGATCATGCGCAGCCGTACGGATTCGCGTAGGAGACTCAGCAGTTCATCGGCGGCGTCCTCTTCAGAGATAACGAGCTTGGGCTCGAACTTAAGCTGCCAATAGGCGCGTACTGAAACCTGGCCCGCCTCGACGACCAGCATGCTGCCGGCGGGGAGTTTGTGGATGCCCTCGAAGCCGGTCCTTGGAGCGGGCACATATTGCAGGCTGAGGAACTGATCGATGGCGATTGGGTCG